>CASBQE010000452.1 GCA_949127665.1 Synechococcales cyanobacterium PMM_0083 | reverse complement strand
CGGCAGCCTGCATGGCGATGCCAGAAGCATCCATGCACGAAGATGACGGCGCGGTACTTCGGCATCACGATGTCCGGTTTGCCGGGAATACCCTTCGCATGAAGGCGATAGCGCAAGCCGAGCGCATGCAAGGAACGACGCAGCGCCAGTTCGGGCTTCGTGTTCTTTCCACGGATCCCGGACATCATGCGGGACCGGGTCTGGCTGTCGACAATGTCTGTCATCTGCCTCCTGGCTTCACCTGTCAGACCTGGTATACAGCCAATGATCTGAATGCGAGAGGACACTGATTTGCCAGAGACTTTCGGCATAGTCGATCTGTTTGCCGGGCCCGGTGGATTGGGCGAAGGGTTTGCTTCTTTACGGGTGGGCGATCATTCCCCGTTTCAAATCGGCATTTCGGTCGAAAAGGAGACATCAGCACATAGAACGTTGACCTTGCGCGCATTTGTTCGCGCTTACACCCAAAAGCATGGGGCTTTGCCGAATGCCTATATCGATTTCCATTCTGGTCTGTCAGCAGAACCGGACTGGTCCAAGGTTGATGCTGCTTTCTGGGATCACGCCACAAGCGAGGCACGTTGCCTTGAACTGGGTACCGAGCCTGCTGCCGAAGCAATCGACGGCGTCGTCGCCCGACTGAGACAGGACTTCGACGACACGATCCTGATCGGTGGCCCTCCCTGTCAGGCCTACTCGCTGGTCGGGCGCGCCCGTGCCAACGGAAAGATCGGATATGTGCCCGAAGAGGACGCGCGGCACTATCTCTTTCGCGAGTACATCCGCGTGCTGGACCGACTTCGCCCTGCCGCCTTCGTGATGGAAAACGTGAAGGGCATGCTGTCATCGACGATCGAAAGCCGGATGGTCTTCGAGATGCTGATGGAGGATCTGACCTCGCTCGGCACCGGGCATGCGCATCACTATGAACTCCGGGCGATCCGCCTTTCGGACGGCAAGGCAACGCTGCTGGAGCCGAAACAGCCGTCCGACTTTATCGTGCGTGCCGAGGAATTCGGGGTGCCACAGCGCCGCCATCGGGTCATCATCGTTGGCATCCGGTCGGACCTTGCCAACCGAATGTCGGGTAGCAGCATTCCTGTAACGGGCAGAAGACGCACAGTCGGCGAGACGATTGGAAACATGCCGCCCCTGCGCAGCGGTATCAGCCGCGACGTCGATACCGCAACTGCCTGGAAGCACGAGGTCGTTGAGGCTGGAAACATCCTGGCCAGCATTTACAAGAGCAATGGAGATGAGGCTCTCCGCAAAGCTTTCCTAGATATTGTGAAGCGCATGAAAAAAGGCTCGCCTGGGCAACGCACGGACGCGGGCCTGCCGGCAGGCTACGGGACTTCCAACGACGATCTGATGCGTTGGCTCGAACGACCGGAACTGCAGGCACTAGCCCAACATGAAACACGTGGTCACATGGCGTCGGATCTCGGGCGCTACCTTTTCGCGGCAGTTTTTGGGGAAAAGCGTCAGTACAGCCCGAAGGCTATTAATTTCCACGCAAAAGTGAGCCGGGTTTTCCATCGAGAAGTGAGCCACCTCTAAGGTATGTTCCGCGGGCTATGTTGGCGTCAAGACATTGCTGGGATCCTTCCTTTTTCGGGCCGCAGCGGCTGAGCTTGCCTTGAAGCGGAAGCTGTCGTTTCCGGTCTCAAGGATGTGGCAGCGATGGGTTAGGCGGTCGAGCAGGGCGGTGGTCATCTTGGCGTCGCCGAAGACGGTGGCCCATTCGCTGAAGCTGAGGTTTGTGGTTATGACGACACTGGTGCGCTCGTAGAGCTTGCTCAGCAGATGGAAGAGCAATGCGCCACCTGAGGCGCTGAACGGCAGGTAGCCCAACTCGTCAAGGATTACGAGGTCGAGCTTGGTAAGGCCTTCGGCAAGCTGCCCGGTCTTTCCCTTGGCCTTTTCTTGTTCAAGCGCGTTAACCAGTTCGATGGTCGAGAAGAAGCGCACCTTTCGGCGATGGTGTTCGACCGCCTGCACGCCGAGGGCCGTGGCGGCATGGGTTTTACCCGTTCCTGGGCCACCAATCAGCACGACGTTTTGCGCCCCATCCATGAACTCGCATTTGTGCAACTGGCGCAAGGTTGCCTCGTTGATCTCGCTGGCGGCAAAATCAAAGCCTGAGAGATCCTTGTAAGCTGGGAAGCGGGCAGCCTTCATGTGATAGGCAATAGATCGCACCTCGCGCTCGGCCAATTCGGCTTTGAGCAATTGCGACAGGATCGGCACCGCCGCCTCAAAGGCAGGCGCTCCCTGTTCCATCAGGTCGGTGACAGCTTGCGCTAGGCCATACATCTTCAGGCTGCGGAGCATGATGATGATTGCGCCACTGGCAGGATCATGACGCATGGCGGCCTCCTGCTGTTTGGGCACGAAGGCCGTCATAGCGCTCGACATTGGCCTTGGGTTCAAGGCGCAGGATCAAGGCTTGCGGCGTATCGATATCAGGGCCGCCAATAGTCTTACCGTCCACCAAGCGATGAAGCAGGTTCAACACATGGGTTTTGGTCGCAACGCCTTCGGTCAATGCCATTTCCACAGCGGCCAACACATCTTGTTCATCGTGATGCAGAACTAAGGCGAGAATATCGACCATCTCGCGATCACCACCAGGGCGCCGCAGCATCAAGTCCTGCAACTGCTTAAACGCCTGGGGTAATTCCGTGAACGGCGCGCCATTGCGCAGGGCGCCAGGTTTGCGCTGGATGACGGCCAGATAATGTCTCCAGTCATAAATCGTGCGCGGCAATTGCTTATGTGAGCGGTCAATGAAGCGTGGATGTTCACACAGGATTTGCCCCTCGGCGGCGACAACGAGCCGCTCGGGATAGACCCGTAAACTCACCGGGCGGTTCGCAAAGGATGCCGGAACGCTGTAGCGATTGCGATCGAAGTTGATCAAACAGGTTGGCGAGACGCGCTTGCTGTGCTCGACAAAACCATCGAAGGCGCAAGGCAGCGGCATCAACGCAGCCTGTTCGTCGGTCCAGACATCGGCAATGCTTCCAGGCAATCCGCCATGCCGGATCTCACGCCACATCTCCATGCAACGCTGCTCCAACCAATCATTTAGCGCGGCAAGATCGGGGAACTCGGGCATGGGCTGCCAAAACCGATGCCGAGCGTCACGAACGTTCTTCTCGACCTGACCCTTCTCCCATCCCGCCGCAGGGTTGCAGAACTCTGGCCCAAACACATAATGGTTCGTCATGGCCAGAAAGCGCATGTTGATTTGCCGCTCCTTACCGCGCCCGACACGGTCAACCGCAGTGCGCATATTGTCATAGATGCCGCGCTCGGGGACACCGCCGAAGATACGAAAGCCGTGCCAATGGGCGTCAAACAACATCTCATGGGTTTGCAGTAAATAGGCGCGGATCACAAAAGCGCGGCTGTGCGACAGCTTGATATGGGCGACCTGTAGCTTCGTGCGCTCACCAGCCAAGACCGCAAAATCCTCACTCCAGTCAAATTGGAACGCCTCCCCAGGGCGGAAAGTCAAAGGCACAAAGGTGCCACGTCCCGTCGTTTGGCTTGTCTGCTGCCGATCAAACCGCCAGTCACGAGCAAACGCCGCAACCCGATTGTAGGAACCGGTAAAGCCAAGCACCACCAGATCGGCGTGCAACTGCTTTAATGTTCGCCGCTGCTTGCGCGACTTGCCCGATTCCGCCTTTAGCCACCCGGTCAGTTTGTCAGCAAAGGGATCCAGCTTGCTCTGCCGATCTGGCGTTGTGAATTGAGGCTCAATCGTGCCTGCATTCAAATGCTTGGTGATGGTATTGCGCGACAAACCCGTCCGGCGCGAAATCTCGCGGATCGACAGCTTCTCGCGCAAAGACATGCGTCGGATTATGTTCAAAAGTCCCATGTGTATCACTCCAATGCTCCCCGTGGCGCAACGCGCTGGGGGGAAGGGTCACATGGCTCAATTCTCAGTGGAAATTATGCCCTAAACCGGCTCACTTCTAAGTGGAAATCAACAGAATTGGTCCACCGGGCCAAAGGGCGTGCCTGCGGTGGGGGGTGCCATGGACCTTGTGCATGGGGCCAAGCGCGTGGCGGTGATGACTGATCACGTAACGAAAGAGGGCAAGCCAAAGCTGCTGCAACGCTGTACCTTGCCGCTGACGGGGGTGGGT
>CASBQE010000451.1 GCA_949127665.1 Synechococcales cyanobacterium PMM_0083 | reverse complement strand
TCGCTGACGAAGATTGCCACGACTTTGGTTGCTCTGGAGACTTGGGGAGCCGAACATCGCTTTGAAACGGTGATTAGCACAACAGGACAAGTGCAGCAGGGTGTGCTGAATGGCGACTTGGTGATTAAGAGCGGCGGTGATCCGCTGTTTGTCTGGGAGCAAGCTTTTGCCGTGGGAAATGCGCTGAACAAACTGGGGATCGCTAAAGTCACAGGCAATCTGGTGATTGTGGGCAATTTTCAAATGAATTTTGAAGTAACGCCAGACAAAGCGGGAGCGTTGTTGAAACAAGCGTTGAATGCACCCACCTGGTCGGAAGACGCGATCGCCCAATATCAAACTCTGCCGCCCGGTACGCCGCGACCCCAAATTGAGATTGCTGGAGCCGTGCGAGTCGTCTCAGAAAGTTCGTTGCCGCAAACTCAAGAGGTGCTGCGCCATCAGTCTTTACCCCTGGTGCAAATTTTGAAGCTGATGAATGTCTACAGCAACAATGTAATCGCCCAAACTTTGGCAGATTTGGCAGGAGGTGCGCCGATAGTTGCCCAAAAAGCAGCAGCACTGTCTGGCGCTCCTGCCCAAGAAGTTTTGTTGGCAAATGGGTCTGGTTTGGGAGTCGAAAACCGGATTTCTCCACGCGCCGTTTATGCCATGCTGTCAGCGGTGCAGCGCTATGCGATCGCCCACAATTTGACGATCGCGGATTTGTTTCCTATCGCTGGCAATGATCAGGGCACTATTCAAGAGCGCCCAATCCCTGGTGCGTCAGTCGTCAAAACCGGGACGCTGAATGATGTCAGCGGGTTGGCGGGAGTGTTACCAACCCGCGATCGCGGCTTGATTTGGTTTGTGATTATGAACCGAGGCAGCGATGTAGAAGGCTTACGCGCCCAGCAAGATCAACTCCTGCAAGGCTTAACCCAACAGTGGGGATCGGTGGCTGCTGTGCCGCTGGCGATCGCGCCTCGTCGTCCAATTGATCCGGCTAGTGCGTTATCGAAGCTGAGCGATCGGAATGAAGTTTTACTGGCTCCACAGTAGAAAAGCAATTCTTACAACCGAGCAGACGCATCAGTATTTTAGAGATGTGGCAACCGGACAAGATCTTTGAGTATGCTCTTGCCTGTGGTGGGTTTAAAAGTCCAAGCTACATCAAAGTCATGGACAGGGTGGCGGGTAAAGCGATCGCGCCTCTCCAGCACCAAAACCATATCATCAATAAGTTTAGATGGTTATACGGAGATTTTCAGTAGAATGGAGTCATTAGGGGAGCCGCTCCCCAAACTTAGCGACGACTCCCTAACGTCCAACTTCCTAGAGTTGAATGATGATTTTGTTATGTAACTCCTCCATTTGAATTAGAGAACCATTACCGATCGCGATGTTGAACTTCACTAAAGAACGTTCAATTTGATAACCGGGCAACACTCGAACGATTTGATATTCAGTCATCAAGTCACTCGTGCCATCCCATTTGAGCAATGCCAGTTGATTGGACGCAATCTCACTCAGTTGTGAAACAAAGTCCTCAATGCGATCGCTAACATTCACGAGAATGCCAGACGACAGGAAGATGTAACGCTCTTGTAAATCCACAGTCACACTCACTCGATAACGTTTTTCGGTTGAGCAGCGCAACTCAACGGTAAACGAAATCGAGCTAGGAATCACAGTCCTAACTCCCATATTATTTTGTCCTCTCGGTTACTTCAAAGAGGACAAGAACCCTGATTTCTCAGACATTCCATTGGGGTGAAAAACGTATGCAGAATCTTGATTCCAGCCTTTCAAGATCCCATAGCAAAGCCGACGGTGTACAATCATGAACGCCTCCTGAGTTACTAGTCCTAACTAGGGATGGAAGTCCTCGGAGTCTGATCTCGCAAATCAGATTTCGGGGCACAACTTCATCACTGCGATGTATTCTACAAGAGTTTTTCGTTTTTTGGAATCTTTAAAGTCTTAATTTTCGCAGTCAATCTAAGCATCAAGCGGGCTTCTCACCCCACATCCGCCTTTATTTAAGACGTGAGTATAAATCATTGTCGTCTTAACATCTCGATGCCCCAGGAGTTCCTGAACCGTGCGGATGTCATAGCCATCTTCCAACAGATGCGTGGCGAAGCTATGCCGAAAGGTATGACATCCCGCGTGTTTCATAATCTTAGCGAGTTGAATGGCTTGCCGCATCGCTTGCTGCAAACCATCGGGTGACAAATGATGTCGTCGCACTACTTTCGTTCGGCGTTCCACAGACCGCTTCACCGAAGGAAACACATATTGCCAAATCCAAGACCGATTAGCATTGGGATATTTGCGTTCTAAAGCGTAAGGCAAATAGACCGCACCGTATCCAGCATTCAAGTCCACTTGATGAGTCCGCTTTGCGGCGATCAGTTGTTGCTTGAGCGGTTCCATGGCGATCGTCGGTAACATGGTGCGTCGATCAACGGCTCCTTTGCCATCGCGGATTGTAATCTGCTTG
Organism: Synechococcales cyanobacterium PMM_0083; assembly: GCA_949127665.1. Classification (GTDB taxonomy): domain Bacteria; phylum Cyanobacteriota; class Cyanobacteriia; order Leptolyngbyales; family Leptolyngbyaceae; genus ULC077BIN1. Next base: position 2,566 of record CASBQE010000451.1, on the reverse strand, counting down.
TACTCAAAATCGATATCTTTGACCCGCAGCCGCAAACATTCAATCGATCTCATTCCTGTCCCATAAAGCAGACTTCCCAATAAGTGATAGACCCCATCTAATTGCCCCAAGACGGCTTTTGCTTCCGTACGGGTAAAGACGACAGGCAATCGTTTGGGTTGTCTCGCCCGTTCAATGTCATCAATGTAGGGTAGTTCCATCTTCAGGACTCTTTGATAGAGAAACAGCAGTGCCGAGAGTGCCACATTTTGAGTGGAGGCTGCGACCTTTCGCTCCACTGCAAGATGGGTCAGATATTCGCGAATTTCTGCTGCTCCCATTTCACGAGGAGGACGACGATGAAATTTATAGAAGTCTCGAATATAGCCGAGATAAGATTTCTCAGTTTTGTCGCTCAAATGTTCCAACCGTGCGACAGCACGAATTTGATCGACTAAGCGTAATGGCTGATTCATTCAGAACGAGAGCAAGAGATCTTCTCTACCTTAGAAAGGAAAATTTGAAAGTCGCTCAGTATAACTGCCGGAATAGGGGAATTATCCTGTGAAGATTCGGTATAAAATCTTAATCTGGGGGAGTTATTCAGTTTCCATACAGCATAATTCCTTAGAGAGGGTGTTTATCCTGTTTGATAGAAGTTCAAACAGCAGAAATAATAGTTATGCGGCTTAAATCTTTTGTTTTGGCAGCAGTTTGAAGATTGTCTGTCAGTATTTAAAGCTCTAAAATTTAAAAAGCTGTTCAAATTGAGTCTATGCTCGATCATCCATCATTAAAAGTCACCGCAATACAGATAAAGTTGGAGTTATTACTCCAAGGTATTCATAATCTAAATTTAATAATCCTTTTAGGTTGTCAAACGATTACAAGTTCAAGCTTTCATATAGATCCACTTGGTGTGGACGAGAATACTCATGATGAGAACTTACAGGAAATTCAGAAGTTGATGAATGAGATATCTACAAATGGCGCTCTAGCGGCAGCCTTTTCATCAGCACTAATTTATGCACATGCAATGTGTGAAACCATCTTAATGGATATTTGTGAACTAATCAGACGAGTGGATTGCGATGCTTGGGGTAGATATATAGGTGAAAAGAAAGTTTCTTTCTCTGACGTTAGTGAGAAATCAATCGAGGAAGTCAGAGATAATTTAATAGTTGATTTTCTGGAAATTTTAGATAGAAAGCCTCTTTTAGAAAAGGTTGAAAAACTGCTTGGTGTTTTACAGCCTAAAAATTTGAGCGGTATTGTACCTGACTTTGAATACAGCAAGGAGGAATTAAAGGAGATTGATGATTTAAGACACAAGTGTACACATAAGCCTAACTGGACTGAGCCATTAGGTACGTTAAAGGAGGTAGAGGAAAAGGTCACATATCTGGCAAATCTTGGAAAGATGTTGCTTAGCTTAGTAATTCAGAAATACAGTATACCCAAGTTATCAGAACTTCCTAAATCAGAGGATTAACACGCCGTATAACAATCGCGCTGCACCGGAACGTTCCGATAGGTTGGTTGAGTAGCAAAGGCTGTCTGCATCCGGTGAGCGCGAACGTTAGCTGGCTTTGTTTTTGGTTTGGGGCGTACAGAAAGGCTACCTGTTGGTGTCTAAATACTCTGGTTCTTGCAGTGCTGGTATAACTAGGGTATAACCAAAGAGCAGGAATTACAGTTGAGGTAACCATGAAAACTGCAATTTCACTTCCAGATTCAGTTTTTGAAGAGGCCGAAGCACTTTCTCAGCAGTTAGGATTGTCACGCAGCGAGCTTTACACGAAAGCGTTACAAGCGTATCTAGGGAGGTACAACCGCAATCAAATTCTGCTTAAGCTTAATGAGGTTTACGCTGAAGAGTCTGCTGAGCTAGATCCAGTGATGGCAAGGATGCAGTTTATGTCTTTGCCCCATGAGGATTGGTAATGTATCGGGGAGAAATTTGGTGGGCAAATTTACCTAATCCTGTAGGCTCAGAACCGGGTTATCGTCGTCCTGTTTTGGTAGTTCAAGATGATACCTTTACTCAAAGTCGCATCAGCACTGTTATCGTCGTAATTATCACTTCAAATACTCGGTTGGTAGAAGCTCCAGGTAATGTATTGCTTCCCTGCGCGGTATCAGGTTTGTCAAGAGATTCTGTAGCAAATGTCTCTCAAATTTTCACGGTTGATAAAACGTTCTTAGTTGAGCGTATTGGTGCATTACCAGATTACTTGCAGGAGGAGGTCGATGAAGGTTTACGAACAATCCTATATCTCTAGCAGCACCAGCTAACAAGTCGCTGCACCGGAACATCGAAAGCTAGTCGGTGAGTTGCTAAGGTTATCTGCGTCCGGTGAGCTTGGTCGTTATGCAGAACCGATAAGTCCGTTTAGATTGTCTGTTTTTATTCGAGATTGGGCAAGCAAAAATGGTTGGCTTCGTTGATAAGTCCCGAAAGGGGATCGGCGATCGCAACACAAACGCATCTTCGACCCGCTGATAGACCTCAAAAGGGGCATGGTTGTCTCGCTTGGCATGATCTGGGTTGTAAATGACGGTGTACAACACGCCTAAGTCGAGATAT
>CASBQE010000450.1 GCA_949127665.1 Synechococcales cyanobacterium PMM_0083 | reverse complement strand
GGTTCCCAGATTCCAACTATCTATCCCCACTGCAAAGACAGTGCCAAAGGAGAATTTAAACCTTATCAAGTCGAACGGGTGGACAAAAGTGTTTAGCGTATCGTTTGCCGGGTTGCTATCAGTTATCGGTGAGGTTGTTTCTACCGTGAAACCCTCACTTGTCAGAGAAGAAACCTCTGTTCTAGCTGTCGCTAATTCGGTTGTGATGGGGCTACCAGCTACTAACAGAAAGGTCTCGAAATCAATGGTCGAAACAAAGAATTTCGTCAGACGTTGCAACACATTTGTAAACTGATAAGCAAGTGTACTGTGCTGGTTCCAATAGTCCCAAATGTACTGATTGGAGTAGTTGATAGGAAACTCTTCTACCAGGGTGTTAAGCCAGAATCCCTGTGCATATCCATAGAACTCTTTTGAGTATGGATACTTAAAGTTGACGCTACGGGATAGAGGAGAGCCAAGGATTGTGAGGCTTATCCGTACGCGCTGTGCAGACATCTCGTCAGGGTCGAGCAAGATAGCACAACGGTCGTAGAACGTGAAGTTCCTTGATTTAGTAGGGGTTAATAAATCAAGGACTGTCACGGCGTTCCCGTCCACAGCATCGTAAACGCCAAACCGGGACGGAAGCACTGGAAGTCTAACTCGCAGCTATTCACCTTGACAGCTCCAAAGTAGATGGGAAAAATGCCAGGGTAGATGACAGGCCAACTGTAAGCGATAATCTCCCTGATGCTGACGACTTCGATAATCCTAAGAGTCCCTACTGGTCTAAACCGGAGTGCAGCTACCGTGGGTGCTTTGAACCACACCGTCAAGGTTTCGAGAGTACCCAATGCGATCGCCGTTCGAGCTGAGGTACCGTTGACGGTCGTTGCATTAACTTGGGGCATGGTCAATTTTCCAGGGCTAAGTCGTACTCATTCCGTCTTCGGGTTAGGCCCACTCTACCTAGGTGGGGACGGTATTGTCAAATAATCTTAATATAAAGTTTACTTGACAAGTTTTTGAAAATAGATACTAAATAGGTAAGTCGGTTAAGAGATTACTACCTATGCCATTCTATCCGTTGATTGATGAATCACAGGAATCTAATGAAGATTTACCGTGGTTGAATGAATACCTTGAAACCAATCCAAAGACTAAAGAAGGTCTAATCTACCTCGCTCATACTGTCAAAGCATCGAAGAAAGGTTACATCATTACAACTCCTAACTTCAATACTTGGGTATGGCGTACATCGAAAGCAGCTATTGCTCTAGCTAGTGGTTTAACTGAATCTGTTCAATCCGAGTCTTATCCTCAGTTGGCAGTAATGATTAAACTCAAGACGAAAGACAAATTTGTGATTGGATTTCTTGATGATTCAATGGCTCACTACCATTGGAACTCTGAAAGTAGTTCATACGCTCTATCTGCTCAATCATCCCTACCCTTAGTAGAACCCCCTAATGAAAAAAAGTGACTTTTGGTGGGAGTGCTATCGCCTATGCACCCTCAGACACCCTCAGCTCCGCCGTCGCCTTGTCTCAATTCTTCTCAGGGGTGATTCTACCTTTGGACGCCGGGCTATCCTTCCTGCTCCTTGCAGGACTGTCTCGTTGAGTATGTAACAACCTGATACCTTCTGGTAGAGGATAATAACGAAAAACAAGCGCCTGGTAGTGATTAGCTACCAGGCGCTTTTGTCTGTCGGTTGAAATTTTACTACCCCTAGTTCAGGCGTTCCCCCCAAGGTCGCCTGCCTCAAAAACATAGCGCTAGGTTGGGGGGAGTGTCAAGGGGTAGGGGCTAGGAATCTGACGATCGCTTTTCAATCAAGCGGTTCAATCCAATGACAGCCTCTTGCAAAATAGCGTTCCACTCGCTATCGCCAGCTCGTGCCATTTGCACTAAAAGTTTCTTGAACCGCTTAAGTCCTAAGTTGGTAACCATGCGTTCTCCTTCGTTTGTTTTTCGAGTGTAAATTCGCTTGTCAAAGGTTTATCAGGTTGCGTCGCCGTCAATGATACCAGTATCAGCCCCGGTGACAATTCGAGTCTTCTCCCCCACGATTGCTACCAGGTCGAGAGAAGCCCCGCTCACTGGATCGATAATGGGAGTGGTTGGCACTCCGGCAACCGTAGAAACGAGAGCCTTTCGAACGATGGTACCCGTTGCGTCCTGATAACGAGCGTAGCGAGGCTTGACGTTGCGAGGTAGAGCATAGACCAGAGAAGCTCCCCCTGATATGTCAATGGACGCGCCTGCTAACTCAGCATTGGACTCGTCTGCAAATACCGCAAAGTTATCGCCTGAGTTAGTTGTGTAGCTAAACCATTTCTGTGAACCAGACATAAGAAAAAACTCCAATTAGGTTAATCATCTTTGCTAACTGAACCGTCTAAGTTAGAAGGTTCCTGTGACGCCACAAGCCGGGCCAGCTCCAAACGTGTGGTCACCGAATATGAACCCAGGGAAGGCAGCTAGAACGTCGGCTCCCGACGCTCTTCCCTGTGCATCAACCCGTATCGGTTTGACGCCTAGATTCACAGCGTTTTGTACCCCTGCCAGCGTGAAGATTGACTCAGCTAACGACCCCGCTGGACATCCCACAGCGAAGGCGGCTGACTGAAACCCTGCGATCGCAGGGATTGACCAACCTTGCAAGTTGATGGTTCCACTAGGAGGAAGTGGATCAGGGGCGTTAGAGAAGTCGTTAGGGTCAAGCCTTGGATCCAGAGGACTACTTTCAGGTGGATTAACACCGTACGGCTCATCTGGATTATTGCCCCCCGGTGTCGGAAACGGAGTAATGCCATTGGGGTTCTCTGTAGGGTATGGAACTTCGGCTGGATAGGGCGGTGGCGTCGTACCTGAGAAGGTGGTTCCCAGATTCCAACTATCTATCCCCACTGCAAAGACAGTGCCAAAGGAGAATTTAAACCTTATCAAGTCGAACGGGTGGACAAAAGTGTTTAGCGTATCGTTTGCCGGGTTGCTAT
>CASBQE010000449.1 GCA_949127665.1 Synechococcales cyanobacterium PMM_0083 | reverse complement strand
GAGCGGTCTTGAGGCGCGATTCGTGAAACGTTAGCGAAGCTTTCCACACGAATCCCTACGGGAATCGCCCATTATTTCTTTGGAGTGTCCTATGTCTGTCTCCTCTGCTCCTTTCTCAGCCGAAGCAATTGCGGCAGAGGGCATTAAGCCGGAGGAATATGCTGAAATTGTGCAACGGCTAGGACGGCACCCTAACAAAGCTGAACTGGGCATGTTTGGCGTGATGTGGTCGGAACACTGCTGCTACAAAAACTCGCGATCGCTGCTAAAGCAATTTCCCACGGAGGGAGATCGCGTCTTGGTGGGTCCCGGCGAAAACGCGGGTGTAGTGGATCTAGGCAACGGCTTGCATCTCGCATTCAAGATTGAGTCGCACAATCATCCATCTGCGGTGGAGCCGTTTCAGGGAGCCGCAACTGGAGTAGGTGGGATTTTGCGAGACATTTTCACGATGGGCGCTCGTCCGATCGCCATTCTCAACTCGCTCCGCTTTGGCTCCTTAGACGATGCCCGGACGCGGCGGCTATTCAGCGGGGTTGTCGCCGGAATTTCTCACTACGGTAACTGTGTTGGGGTGCCCACCGTTGGCGGCGAAGTCTATTTTGACCCGGCGTATTCTGGCAATCCCCTAGTGAATGCGATGGCGTTGGGGTTGATGGAAACCGAGGAGATTGTCAAATCGGGCGCAAAAGGCATTGGCAATCCGGTTTTGTATGTTGGGTCTACCACCGGGCGCGACGGCATGGGGGGAGCCAGCTTTGCCAGTGCGGAATTGAGTGATGCTTCCATGGACGATCGCCCTGCGGTGCAAGTCGGCGATCCTTTTCTAGAAAAATCCTTGATTGAAGCGTGTCTAGAAGCCTTTAAAACCGGAGCCGTCGTCGCAGCCCAAGACATGGGCGCAGCGGGGATCACCTGTTCCACATCAGAAATGGCAGCGAAAGGCGGCGTGGGCATTGAACTGGATCTCGACAAAATCCCGGTGCGCGAGACAGGCATGGTTCCCTACGAATATCTATTGTCGGAATCGCAGGAACGAATGCTGTTTGTAGCGGAAAAAGGACGAGAGCAAGAACTGATTGATATTTTTGAGCGCTGGGGGCTTCATGCAGTTGCAGCGGGAACCGTGATTGCGGAACCCGTTGTGCGGATTCTGTTTCAAGGGGCGATCGCCGCTGAGATTCCCGCAACTGCTTTGGCAGACAACACGCCAATTTACCATCGAGAACTGTTGAGCGAACCACCCGACTACGCCCAAAAAGCTTGGGCGTGGACTCCGGCAACCTTACCAGACTGCACCATCACGGGTATCGAAGCTCAAGGAAAAGTCCTCACCTGGAATGAAATATTACTTCAACTGCTGGCAACTCCCTCGATCTCCTCAAAACAGTGGGTTTACCGCCAATACGATCACCAAGTGCAAAACAACACCGTGATCATGCCCGGTGGAGCCGATGCTGCCGTCATTCGGATTCGCCCCCTCGTATCTTCTAAAGATCTAAACAAACCTCAAGCCTCAAACTCCTTCCCTGGAGTCGCCGCCACCGTTGATTGCAACGCTCGTTACGTTTACCTAAACCCCTATGAAGGAGCCAAAGCCGCTGTTGCTGAAGCCGCCCGAAACCTAAGCTGTGTAGGCGCAGAACCCTTGGCAGTGACAGATAATCTCAACTTTGGCAGTCCTGAAAACGCGATCGGCTATTGGCAGCTAGCAGAAGCCTGTCGGGGTTTATCTGAAGCCTGTATTGCCTTCAGCACCCCGGTCACGGGTGGCAACGTCTCGCTTTATAACGAAACCTTGGATGCCGACGGCAAACCCCAGTCGATCTATCCAACGCCAGTGGTTGGCATGGTGGGGCTGATTCCCGACCTGACTAAAATTTGTGGGCAAGGGTGGCAGTCAGAAGGCGACTTAATCTATCTGATGGGTACACCTTTGGATGCTGCACCATCTGCCGTTGTGACGCTAGGTGGCTCAGAATATCTGGCAGCGGTTCAGGACGTGATTGCGGGACAGCCGCCCATCGTTGATTTTGACCTGGAGTGCAAAGTACAAACCGTTTGCCGGGAAGGAATTCGTCAAGGCTGGATTCGGTCTGCCCACGATTCCGCAGAAGGTGGCGTTGCTGTGGCGATCGCGGAATCCTGCATTAGCGGCAACCTGGGAGCGACTCTCACCTTTCCCACTTCCGAGAGCCGCCTAGATCATCTCTTGTTTGCCGAAGGTGGCGCACGGATTATTGTTTCTGTGGCGCGATCGCACCAGTCCGTTTGGGAAGCCTATCTACAGACACATTTAGAAAATGATTGGCAAGCGTTAGGAGTTGTCAATAGTCGCACCGAGGGTTTAAGCATCACGTTTACAAATTCTGTCATTAAAGTAGAAATGGATACTCTGAGCGATCGCTGGAAAGGCGCGATCGAATCCTATCTGGCAGATTGATTCCCACCTAATTTCCTTAAAGCTGATTTAGAGGCAACCCTGCGCCTGTTACGATAGAACCAAGAGTTAATCAAAATTTAAATAACTTTTAAGCTATTTTTTGCCATTGACATCCAATTTCGCGCCTTTTCTTTTTGCTAGCAATCCTTGGAGCAACACTGACGCATGTTACCCAATTCCCTTTTTCAAACGGGTGCTTCTGCTGCCGAATTTGATGACTTAGAACAGACTGCATCTTTCGATCACCCTGATAAACCCGAAGAAGCCTGTGGTGTATTTGGGGTTTACGCACCGGATGAAGATGTTGCCAAGCTGACTTATTTCGGGTTGTATGCTCTGCAACATCGCGGACAAGAGTCAGCAGGGATTGCCAGCTTTCCTCAAGATCATCCTCCCTGTTTGCACAAAGCCATGGGTTTAGTGTCCCAGGTATTTAATGAAACGATGCTAAATACCTTAGTAGGAGAATTGGCAGTTGGGCACACGCGCTACTCTACTACGGGAACGAGTCGGGTGGTCAATGCTCAGCCAGTGTTGGTTCCTACACGCTTGGGGCATTTAGCTTTGGCGCACAATGGCAATTTGGTGAATACGCCAATCCTGCGGGAGGAATTGCTGCGAAATCATCACAACCTAGTGACCAGCACTGATTCGGAACTGATTGCCTTTGCGATCGCGGAAGCCGTCGATAGCGGCAAAACTTGGCTAGAAGCTGCCGTTACTGCTTTTAAGCGTTGTCAGGGAGCCTTTAGCTTAGTGATTGGCACTCCCAACGGCATGATCGGTGCCCGTGATCCCAATGGTATTCGTCCGTTGGTGATTGGCGCTCTGCCTAAAGCTAGCCCTAGCGATCCAACCCGGTATGCGCTAGCGTCTGAAACCTGCGGTTTGGATATTATTGGAGCCGAATATTTGCGGGATGTGGAACCCGGCGAGGTCGTTTGGATCACAGACGAAGGCATGGCATCGTTCCACTGGGTGAGCCAGCCTCAACCGAAACTCTGCATTTTCGAGATGATTTATTTTGCCCGCCCCGATAGTGTGATGCAGAACGAAAGCCTTTATACGTACCGGATGCGAATTGGACGGAGGCTCGCCCTAGAATCTCCTGCCGAAGCTGATTTAGTGATTGCGGTGCCTGATTCTGGCATTCCGGCGGCGATCGGTTTTTCTCAAGCTTCAGGCATTCCCTATGCGGAAGGACTGATCAAAAATCGCTATGTGGGGCGCACCTTCATTCAACCGACCCAAAGTATGCGGGAGGCAGGTATTCGGATGAAGCTGAATCCGCTGCGAGATGTTCTTCAAGGAAAACGCATTGTGTTGGTGGATGATTCAATTGTGCGCGGAACGACCAGCCGCAAGATTGTCAAGGCGCTTCGAGATGCTGGCGCAACCGAGGTTCACATGCGAATCTCCTCTCCGCCTGTGACTCACCCTTGTTTTTATGGGATTGATACGGATAGCCAAGATCACCTGATTGCGGCAACCAAATCTGTGGAAGAAATTGCCGCCCAAATTGAGGTAGATTCTCTTAGCTATCTCAGTTGGGCAGGGATGCTAGAAGAAACGCGAGATGATTCATCCAACTTTTGTTCGGCGTGTTTTACGGGAGAATATCCGGTGCCAATTTCTGAGCCATTGAAAAGCGCTAAGCTTCTTTTAGAAAAAAAACCTATTTCCCTAGAAGCGATCGCCGCTGTGTAGTCTCTGAACAAGGGGTTTAAGACCCTTGTTTCTGCAATTTAGATGTTTATCAGGTCTTTTTTGAAGACGCAAAACTCTACTCGATATTGGCAACTCGAAAGCCCATTTCACACTCAAACTGCTTAGGATTTTGATGATTAATTTGATTCAGCGCCCGTCCACATCGAAGCTTTCCGCTCGACCAGCGCGGTTGCCCACTCTCATCTGCCATCAAACAGGATTGACATACCTGCTTTGGGGAAATTAGCTGATTATCCATCAAGATGACAAGCACAGTCACCTCCAACGAAGTCGTGATTCTTTAATTCCATCTTAAGTTAAGGCTTTGAGGATGATGTGTCATAGATTACAGAGCTTAATGGGTTTAAGCCGTTGTTTTGGTGAGGATTTGAAATGGCGATTGATCTGAAAGATTCGCTTGCGGGTGCTTGGCAGTCTATCCGGGGTGGCTAAGAAGTCAAAATGGAGTGTATGATAAATCCTTCTGTAAGCCGTTCAAGCACCCTAATTTCTGTGTTGTGCGATCGCGAACAATCGACCCAAATCATCCCAAAATCAGCGGTTGGTTTTTGAACCGAGCCAAACGGTGATCCGAATCCTCATTAACATGGATATTGATTGTTTTGAAATTTTGTTTAGGGGTTTTGTGTGACTAATAATAACTTAGATTTTCTTGCCAAAGCCGATCCGGCGATCGCTGCCATTATTGACCGTGAATTAAGTCGTCAGCGCGATCATTTAGAAATGATTGCTAGCGAAAACTTTACTTCAGCCGCCGTGATGGCGGCTCAAGGATCTGTTTTAACCAATAAATATGCTGAAGGGTTGCCGGGTAAACGCTACTACGGCGGCTGCGAGTTTGTGGATGAAGCGGAACAGTTGGCGATCGATCGCGTAAAACAATTGTTTGGTGCCGCTCATGCTAACGTGCAGCCCCACTCCGGTGCCCAGGCAAACTTTGCGGTGTTCCTCAGCTTGCTGGAACCGGGCGACACCATTATGGGCATGGATTTGTCTCACGGTGGACATTTGACCCACGGTTCACCGGTGAATGTGTCTGGCAAATGGTTTAAGGCTCATCACTATGGGGTTAGCGCTGAAACGGAGCAATTAGACTATGACCAAATCCGCGATCTCGCCTTGCAGCATCGTCCAAAGCTGTTAATCTGCGGCTATTCAGCCTATCCACGGATCATCCACTTTGACAAGTTTCGGGCGATCGCGGATGAAATAGGAGCCTATCTTCTCGCAGATATTGCCCATATCGCTGGATTGGTTGCTAGTGGGCATCATCCTAGCCCGATTCCTCACTGTGATGTTGTCACCACCACCACCCACAAAACGTTGCGCGGTCCCCGTGGAGGCTTGATTCTCACCCGCGATCCAGACTTGGGTAAAAAATTCGATAAAGCCGTATTTCCTGGCTCTCAAGGCGGTCCCTTAGAACATGTGATTGCTGCAAAAGCGATCGCGTTTGGAGAAGCTCTTAAGCCAGAGTTTAGGACTTATTCTGGACAGGTGATTGAAAACGCTCGTGCTTTAGCGGGTCAGCTTCAGGCGCGTGGACTGAAAACCGTTTCAGGCGGCACCGATAATCATCTGATGCTAGTCGATTTGCGATCCATTGGCATAACGGGCAAATTAGCAGATCAATTGGTCAGCGGCGTGAATATCACTGCCAACAAAAATACGGTTCCTTTTGATCCAGAATCGCCCTTCGTCACGAGCGGTTTGCGCTTAGGGTCGCCTGCCATGACCACACGCGGCATGGGCACCCCTGAATTCGTTGAAATCGGCAACATCATCAGCGATCGCCTGCTGAACCCAGAAGATGATCAAGTAGCGCAAGATTGCCGCGATCGCGTTGCAACTCTTTGCGATCGCTTTCCGCTCTATCCTCACCTACAAGCCCCGGTTCCTGCTCTCGTTTGAGCGATCGCCCTGATGCGTAAGCCTTGAAGGTAATACTCAAACGCGATGTGCAACTTTCCCGATTCCCCACCCTGCTCTCTCTGAAGATGCAAGGGTGGGCTGATCTTTGTTGCACATCCGGTACTCAATTAAGTTTCTAGGAATCAGTCGTTGTAATTGCCTAACAAGTGTATGATTGGTGGATTTATTATACGGTAGACCTGAGCGATTCTCCATTTGGAGAGGCTGCGCCAACGCGTTTGCAAGCACTCTCATCGTTCAAAAGCGGCAACATCAGTATGGACGACTTCAACATCGCTAAGGATAAAGCCTTTGGCATCGTTCCCATTTTGCAAAATGGCGATGAGCATCAATTTTTGTTAATTCAGCACCATGCAGGACATTGGGGCTTTCCTAAAGGGCACGCAGATCCAGGCGAAACGGATGTCCAGGCTGCTTGCCGTGAATTTGAGGAGGAAACAGGCATCACCCGTTTCACCTTGCTAGGCGACGCATCTTTTTCAGAACAATATCCCTTCACTCGTGGCAGCAAAAAATTCAACAAAACCGTGATTTATTATCCGGCATTTGTGCAGTCAGCAATAGTCAATTGTCAGCCAGAAGAAATTAAAGATTACGATTGGCTACCCTACGATCGCGCGATCGCGCGGCTGACCTTTGATGGCGCACGGCGGGTATTAACCGAAGTGCAGCAGTATCTGAAGAAGGGGCGGCATGACCTCCCGCGCTCCTAAAAATCGCACTCTGGAACTGACCGAAGAGGATCGCGCTCGGTTGCGATCGCGGCTAATCTTACAACCACCTGCATCTGGCTTTTTAGATCCGCCCCAAGGAACGCTACTGGGGGATTGTTTGGTTTGGGCAACGCTCTTGCCCAAGAACTGTGTTGATCTGTTGATTCTCGATCCGCCCTACAACCTCACCAAAGACTTTCATGGCAATCGATTTACCCGCCAAACCATTGAAGCTTACACGCTCTGGTTTGATGACGCGATCGCCACACTCAAACCCCTCCTCAAACCCACGGCATCCATCTACATCTGTGCTGACTGGTTCTCCTCAATTTCTACCTTTGCCGTTGCCGCAGCCCACTTCACCGTCCGCAACCGCATCACCTGGGAACGCGAAAAAGGACGGGGAGCCAAATCCAACTGGAAAAACTCCAGCGAAGATATCTGGTTTTGTACCCTGTCTGATGACTATATCTTCAACGTGAATGCCGTCAAACTCCGGCGCAAAGTGCTTGCCCCCTATCGCCAAAACGGACTGCCCAAAGATTGGCAAGAAACCGCCGATGGCAACTTCCGCGACACCCATCCCTCTAACCTGTGGACAGATATCACCATTCCTTTTTGGTCGATGCCCGAAAACACTGACCATCCCACTCAAAAAAGCGAAAAGCTCCTAGCCCGTCTCATCCTTGCCAGTAGCAACCTTGGAGACACAGTGCTTGATCCGTTTTTAGGTAGCGGCACTACCTCGGTCGTCGCCAAAAAACTAGGCAGACGCTACCTCGGCATCGATCTCAACGAAAATTACTGTCTTTTAGCAGAGAAACGCCTGGAATTGGCAGAACTGAACAAAACCATTCAAGGCTACGCAGACAGCGTATTTTGGGAGCGAAACACACTGGGACAGCAAAAGCAAAAGAGCTAAGTGAATCAGGGCGATCGCGAATTCAAGATTGAGTAAAAAATCTACTGCTAGTCCCGCTTTTGTAGATTGATTGGCTGATCTCAAAAAGGGACGGTCGGTTAGACTTACCCCAAATGTTAGTTTTTCAGAACCTACGCAAAAAAAACTTCACCCCTTCAAAAAGGAACTTTCAAGGCTTCCTCTTTTGAAGGGGAGCTAAGGAGGATCAAGGCTCCAAGCTTCAGTGCGTAGGTTCTATTACTTCTACTTTCGAGCGGCTTTGAAAACGGTTAAGCAGCCCACTTTTGAGCCACCACTTCAGCCAAGTCTACAACACGCTGACTGTAGCCCCATTCGTTGTCATACCAAGCGATCACTTTTACCAGGTCTCCTCCCATAACGATGGTCAAATCTGCATCAATGATCGCTGACTCAGGTGTGCCTGCATGGTCGCTAGAGACGAGAGGCAAATCACAATATTTGATAATGCCTTTCATGGAACCTTCAGCAGCATTTCTCAGCACCTCATTCACCTGTTCGGAGATCGTGCTTTTCTCAACTTGAACCACCAGATCCACAATCGACACATTGGGAGTGGGCACCCGGAGGGCAATGCCGTTTAGCTTGCCAGCGAGTTCAGGAAGAACCAGAGCAACGGCTTTAGCAGCGCCCGTTGAGGTCGGGACAATGTTGATAGCGGCGGCTCGTGCCCGTCTTAAATCGCGGTGACTGGCATCCAGCAAGCGCTGATCACCGGTGTAACTGTGGGTGGTGGTCATCGTGCCCTTGATGATGCCAAAGTTATCGTTTAGCACCTTAGCAACGGGTGCGAGGCAGTTGGTGGTGCAGCTTGCATTGCTGATGATGTTGTGCTTGGCGTGGTCGTAGTCGAGATGATTGACACCGACTACAAAAGTTCCATCATCGCCTTTTCCAGGAGCCGTAATCAGCACCTTCTTTGCCCCTGCTTTTAGGTGTTTAGAGGCACCTTCTTTGCTGACGAAAACCCCTGTAGATTCAATGATCAGATCAATACCCAACTCTTTCCAGGGGAGATTTTCGGGGTTGCGATCGGACGTACATTTAACAATTTTTCCATTCACCGTAATACTATTATCGTCGGCATCAATTTGAACGCTCTCGTCCATTTTGCCGAGCATTGAATCATATCTAAGCAGGTGGGCATTTGTTCTAGGGTCAGACGTGTCGTTGATGGCAACGAGGTCAATTAGACTATTCTCTCTGCCTAGCCAGCAGCGCATGAAGTTACGCCCAATACGCCCGAAGCCGTTAATTGCTACTCTCATTACTGCGTCTTGCCCTCGGTAAATAAATTTTAGTTATTAAGAAAATCATAAGATGCAAGGTGATCCCAGTGCAACAATGGGCTTTGATGTGTTGGGCGGAAAGCCTTTCTCAGTGAGGTTTTCAAGACTTAATGAATTTGTTTTTTTAATGCCAGCTTTTCGCCAAAAAGGGCTAAGTTAGGGCGAACCTGGCAATTGGGTCGTGAGATAGTGCCGCACTGAATCGGGAACGAGGTAGCGCAGCGATCGCCCTTTATGCCAATAGTCTCGAATTAAGCTGGAGGAAATTTCTACCTGTGGCATAGTTAGCAAGTGCCAATGGAAAGAAATTTTCTGATCTATAAAATAATCTGCAACTTGCTGGCAGATTGTGGAAGAGTTCTGATCATTTCTGGGTGCGACTAGCCAAGTACATTGGGCGGCGACAGTGGCGCTGCGATACCAGCGGGGTAAAGATTGGAAAGCATCCAAGCCAATAATCCAATGCCAATCAGGATTGGGGTACAGGGGTGCTAAATCAAGTAGCGTGGTCAAAGCATAGGAATTACCTTGCCGCTGCTGCTCTATATCAGAAACCCAAAATGCTGGATGGTGCGCGATCGCCTGTTTCACCATTTCAAGTCGGTGTTCAAAGCCCAGCAGCTCAACCGATTTGTGCGACGGGCGAAAAGTTGGCACCCAAATAACCCCGTTTAAGGCAAATTGATCAAGCGCCGTTTCAGCCACCATCAAATGTCCCCAGTGGAGTGGGTTAAAGGTTCCTCCAAAAATTCCTATTTTTTGTTTTGCTTTGGATAAAGTTTCCACAAATGACAAGATAAGCGGGTTAGCACCATCAAAACCGTTTGTACCTAATCAATATTATGGTGTGAGGCTTCGGCTTTTCTAGCGAACTGCGCGATCGCCTGCACCAGTTCCTCAGCATTCACCGGCTTGGTCATATGAGTCTGAAACCCGGCGGCAAGGGCTTGCTGATGATCAATTTCTCCAGCATAGGCAGTTAGGGCGATCGCGGAAACTTGTTGACCTTGATCGGTCGGCAGGGCACGAATATCTTGGATTAGACCATACCCATTTTTTCCGGGCATTCCAATATCGCTGATCAAAATGTCTGGCTTCGTTTCGGAAAAGCATTCTAAAGCCGCGATCGCGGAATCTACCACCCTGGCGATCGCCCCGGCTTGTTCCAGAATGAAAGCCACTAAATTTCGGGCATCAGCGTCGTCATCCACAACTAGAACGCGCACTCCAGCCAGTGGAAGCTGAAGACGAGAGATTGAATCAGAGGAGTTATTTTTTGGGTCTGCGATCGCTAATTTCTTATTTTCTAAGAGCGGTAGCTGGACGGTAAATGTCGCACCGTGTCCTTCTCCCAAACTAGCAGCTTGCACCGTTCCGCCATGCAGGTCTACTAAATGACGAACGATCGCCAGCCCCAGCCCCAACCCGCCAAACTTTCGAGTGGTGGTGGAATCGTCTTGCCGAAAGTATTCAAACATATGCGGTAAAAAATCTGGATGAATGCCTTTGCCCGTATCGATCACTTGAATTTGGGCATGGCGATCGCTTTGGCTCAGGCAAATAGTGACCTGATCGCCCGCCTCAGAAAACTTAATCGCATTGGTCAGCAGATTCCAAATAATTTGCTGAAGCCGAACCGAATCTCCCAGAACCATCAACGTTGAAGGTGCTTCTGTACTGTTCCTACTAATTTCTTCTGGCTCAATCCTCAGTTTAATTTCCTTTGCATCTGCTGCTAGCTGCACGGTTTCAACCGCAGATCGAATAACGAATGCCAGATTCACAGGCACAATGTTCAACTTAAGCTTGCCTTGCAAAATGCGAGAAACATCTAGCAAATCTTCAATCAGTTGAGTTTGTAGCTTGGCGTTGCGCTCAATGGTTTCTATCGCGTGGGCTGTTTTGGTCGGATCTAATTTACCCGTGCGAAGTAGACCAGCCCAGCCCAAAATAGGGTTCAGCGGTGTGCGTAACTCGTGAGATAACATGGCTAAAAACTCGTCTTTGACTCGATTTGCTCTGGCGCTGCGGGCTGCTTCACGAACAGCATTATTTCGAGCAATGCGTTCAGATTCGTAAAGGTGGGCACGGGCGATCGCCTGGGCACATTGTTGTGCCAGCGACAAAATAAAGGCTTGTTGCGCCTGATCTAACAACTGCGGATCGGTAAAACCCAAAGACATCCCACCCACGGCTCGACCTTCCACCATTAAAGGAATAGAGATCCAAGAACCAAATTGCTGGGCATACATTTCAGCCAAATGGGGATAATAAATGGCTCGTGTTGTAGAAGACTCTGCCCAAATTGGCTGTCCTGTGCGGACGGCTTCTGCCAGAGGCATAGGGGAATCTAGAGGAAATCGCTGCAACCTCTCATCCAGCGGTAGTTCATCGCCCACTAACCGAATAACTTCGAGTTCAGCCGCCGCTTCATTTAGCAAAGCAAGGATCGCAAAATTAGCGCCCAGTGCCGCAATCCCTTGATCGGCAATGACTTGAGCGACCTGATCGGGAGTAACGGACTCGGAAAAAGCAGCCGTAACGGATTGTAGTCTAGCAATCCGCTCTGCCGATCGCTCGGCGGCTTGTTGTGCTTGCTGGGCTTCTTGGTAAAGCCGCGCATTATCAATGGAGATGGCGGCGCGATGGGCAATATCTTCTGCTAACGCCAGATCAACTTGGCTGTAATGGCGATCGGATTCAGCCGTCACAAACGAAATTGCGCCTAAGATTTGTCCACGAGCGATCAATGGCGCGACAACGCGAGATTTTAAGCCCAGTTCGCGCAAAATTTGCAGATGTTCCGCGTCTTGAGCCGTCGCTGAAAGGGCATCATCTGGGATCTTAGCCACCATTTCAGCCTGCCCCGTTCGCAGGATTCTAGGAATTCCCGCCGCATCATTCAACTGTTTCGGATATTTTTGGTGGAGTTCCCAGCCTAATTTCACCTTCTCTGGATCACGGTGAGCGATCGCGACTCGCTCAATCGATTGATTTTGGATCAAGTCGATCGCGCACCAATCTGCAAAATACGGCACGACCACATCAGCCACGCTCTTCAAAGTCGATTCGTAGTCCAATGAAGCTGCCAGTGCCGTACTGATAGCAACAAGAAACGCCGATCGCTGCTGATCGGCTTCAGCTTCCAAACGGGCAGCCTGTTCTTGCACTTGCTGCTGGATCAGTTGAGCGTGTTTCTCGGCAAGGCGCAGGCGCATCGCTTCTGCTTGTTTGCGCTCGGTAATGTCATGCATGACCACGACTGCGCCCTGTTTATTGCCTTGAGCGTCGGCGAGTGTCTGTCCGCTGGCAAGGAGCGATCGCGCCGTGCCGTGCTTGGGGGCAATCACCATTTCAACATTGCTGACTATCTCTCCCTGCAATGCCCGAAACAGAGGGATTTGCGCTTTAGCCATCTGGGTTTTGCCATCCGGCAGGTACAGGTCATAATGCTCTGCCCACTGCTCCGGCGGGAGCGGTTGCTCTGGTAAGCCATGAAAGCTGCGTGCCGCTTGATTAAACAACGTCAAAACGCCGTCCGCATTACACGCAACAATGCCTGCCTGCACCGTGTCCAGCAGCACCTTTAGCACTTTCTGTTCTTGTTGCAGGTCGGCTTCGGCTTGCTGGCGGTCTATCACCTCCAACGACAGGAGTTGGTTTGTTTTAAAGAGCGCTGCGGTTCGCTGGATCACCTGATGTTCCAGGTTACGCTGAGCCTGTTGCCGTGTTGCTTCCGCCTGCTGGCGCTCTAGCTCCGTTGCAACCCGGAGCGCAAAGATTGTCAACAGGGATTCTGCAAGCTGCACATTTTCTAACGGTTTGCCATCCATGATGCATAAAATCCCCAGAGGCAAGCCAGCCGAGTCAAAAAACGGGATTGCTGCATAGCTGTCTATGTCCAACGGTTTTAGCAGTGGAGCGTTAGGAAACACAGCTTGGACGCTATTGGGATAGCAACACAGTTTTCGTTCTGAGATCGCTGCTTCACAGGGAGTATCTCGCAGCGAATATTCAAAGTTGTCAATCAGTTCACCTTTGGCACAGGTGGCGATCGTCCGAATGGTTTCTGGGTCGTCTTTAACTAAACCAATGTAGGCATAATCGACCCCTAGCACTTTGGTGAAGCGTTGCACTAAAGCATCAAAAAATGCTTCACCCGTCACCACTGCAACGCTTTTAGTCACCTCGACTAATGCTGCGTCAATCTGAGAAATTTTGTGAGTGGCTAAGCGCAGCTCCAGTTCATCCATCACCATTGCTGCAAGATCGGCTAAGGTTGCTTGCTGATCGGGGGTCAAAGCGAGACGCGGTTTTGTATCTAATAAACAGAGGGTGCCCAAGTTGAAACCATCTTGGGTCAGCAAGGGCGCACCCGCATAAAAGCGCAGACCCGGCTCGTTTTGCACAAATGGATTGCAGATTAAGCGATCGTCCTGTCGCGTATCGGGAATGACCAAAACTTCATCTGACAGGAGCGCAAAGTTACAAATGGTGGCATCTCGCTGCACTTCTTGTAGATCGAAGCCATAGCAAGATTTGAACCATCCTCTGGATGCATCAATCAAAGAAACGAGCGCGATCGGCACATCAAATAAACGCGCCGCTAGTGAAGTGATGCGATCGAATGCTAATTCCGGCGGCGTATCCAGAATGTTATATCGCCGGAGTGCTTCTAATCGTGCGGCTTCGTTTATTGGGAGCGCGATTCGTGAAACGTTAGCGAAGCTTTCCACAGAACTTTCTACGGGAATCGAGTCTAGTCCTTTCACTACAGTTTCATCTAACGAATTGGATGCATCGTTCATTGCGGTTGGCTTTGGCAGGGCTTCAGTCATGAAATTTAGTTCGTACCCAGTGGCAGACCAACACTTAACCCCAAAATCCGTGCTGAGTGCAAGACGCTGAGTCCAAAATTCTTTCGGGGTTCATTTTGAATGAAATATCCTATACAGTTTACGTCTGCTGTAGATGTTCTTCAGGTGAAAAAAGTCTGTTGAAGCAGCACCACTTGAATTGACCCACGATTGGAATAATGGAACACAATATTCAATCTTCTATCTCTTCATCCGATGATGCTATCTATCTCTAGAAAGAGAATCTTATGAAGAGTAGATAAGTTTGGTCTGGATGAGCCTATCTACTCTTCATTTATGTCTTTAGAAATGGAAATTAAATAAGTTCGAGATTTGGTAGGGGAGTTGTCGATGTTATTTAATCCGTGATCCTTAGCTAATGGTTGCCATGCCTTTTTCAAATAGGGAACGGGCGTGATCAGTCCAGGTGCCCTGTCCCCAATAGCGAAAGCAACTGGTTTGCAGCAGGAGGTTATAGAGCAGAGCTTGACGATAATCAGCGGTGCGGGTCACGGATGTGTGATCGGGATGATTGGGTTGATTTGTCAGCAGTGGATCGAACTTTTCGTGAAAACGGGCGCTGAGTTGATTCATGGGCGTGAGGACGTTTTCGTAGCCTTGCACCCAACTCATGTGGCTCGTCCAAGAGGAGCCTTCCATATGAAAGTTGGGGTTTGCTTGTTTGGCATCAGCGATCGCGGCTTCTATTGCGGTGGGGGTCACGCTTTCCGGGGAAACGCGCTGCCAAATCTGGTGTTGCCCCACAGGCTGACAGGCAGAATAGTCTTCAGGCTTCACTCCAGCCGCTTCAATCAGTTCTAAATATTCAGTGCCCGTCATGCCCACAACATCGGGATTTTGCCCCATTTCATGCCACACCTTTTTAAAGGCAGAAGGAAACTCATTCATCATCACGCCGCCGTTTTCGCCATCGCTGATTTGCGTCACCAACGGCGGCACGGAAATGCCATTGATGCTGCGATCGCTAGACTGAGATTTTGCTTCGTAGTAGGGCTGCATTTGGGCAACCAGTTTAGTATCTGAGCCTTGAGTTTTGATTAACACCGTCAGGCTGGTGATCTCGCCTTTGGAGTTCCGCGCAATCAAGCGATGGGGCAAATGTTTATCGCCCAAGGATTCGCCTGTGAGAGTTTCAACGGAATGTTCTTGGACAATCATCCAGCGATAGCCACACTCTTTCAGCGCTTTGATGAATTCATACAGAGTGTCGGGATGGTTGGGCAAGTGCATTTCTGGAGGAGAGAAGCCTTTGACACGAGCGATCGCCTCCCAGCCAAAAATCGCGGCAAAGTGATGCTGCCATGCTTGAATGTGCAGCTTGATATCGGGAATTGGCGTGGAAGGCACAACGGCGTGTCCCCACATGGTGCCCAGCCATTCCACATAGGGCTGATAGGTGGGGTCGCAGGTAATCCGTTTCAGGTTATCCAGCACATCACCGCGTCCCATTTGCCGCAAGCCCCAGAGCAAGTTGCCAGAATAGTCGAGCATGACGCGGGGATTGCAGCCTTGCGCGACCAGTTCGGGAATGAAGTCAGCCATGCGGGAATAGCACCAGGCAAACACGCCCGCGTTGTGGTTGTCGCCCTCGTTGAGATGCTCAAACATCTGCTGCAAGTTGTTGATCAATGCGCCATTCCAGCCAGCGGGAATGGTGGGCTGGTGCATATGTAGGGCGATCGCGAAGGCAGATTTTATCGACCCCAGCTTTAGATTTGTAGTGGACAAAAATACTGGAGTTGACTGACTGGTGGCACTTTCAAGCGCATTTTCCCAGCCTGAGATATTGGGTAATCCATCAATCAATTCATCTAAAACAGGGCGATCGGTCAAGTTAGCAGTGATGGTCATAGGATTTACTTTAAATAATCTCCTCAAGCGTATCACCGCATGATTAAGGCGAGTCTTCGGGGCGTTGGGCAGCCTCAATATAGAGCGATCGTCGGTTGGGCACTGCCCAAACCTTTGGCGGTGAAACGCTTTGAGAAATTGTGGGCACTGCCCACTCCACTAAAAATCGCGGTAAGCATTCCGACTTTACTGAATGGAATGCATGGCAATGAGGCATGGGGGAGCCAAAGAATGAGTTTCACCTGGTCGATAGGTTGCGCTCTGTGCCCTACGCTTGCGACAATAGAGCCTATGAATTCCGAAAAGACTTCCGAGCAAAAACCATCCCTGCCGATTCCTACGGTCAAATCTCCCGGTCAGATTTGGTGGGATAACTTTCAAATTCTGTTTGTTGCGCTGATTTTGGCGCTGCTGATTCGGATATTTGTGGCTGAGCCGCGCTTTATTCCATCCGATTCGATGGTGCCAACGCTGGAAGTGGGCGATCGCCTCGTGGTTGAAAAAGTCTCCTACCGACTGCATCCCCCCGGTTTTGGCGACATCATTGTTTTTGATCCACCGCCGCAACTTCAGAGTTTAGGATTTGCCAAAGATCAGGCATTCATCAAGCGGATTATTGCCACGCCCGGTCAAACGGTTCAGGTGATGAATGGCAAGGTGTATGTTAACGATCAAGCTCTGGTAGAACCTTACATTGCCGCACCGCCCAATTATCTGCTGGAGCCTGTAAAAGTTCCGCCCAGTCAATTTTTCGTCATGGGCGATAACCGCCCCAACAGCAACGACTCCCATGTTTGGGGCTTTTTGCCGAGTCGAAATATTATTGGTCGTGCCGTGTTGCGATTCTATCCGTTCGATCGCGTGGGCAGGGTGAAATAAATCATGACTATTTCCTGACATCTCACGTCACCCGTGAAAAAGGAATCTGAGCGCTAGTCATGTTTACGGCTAAAATAACGCAGATTCGCTGGATACACTAGATTATTGTTGCCAATTAGTTTGGCGATTTTCGTGAGAGATCTGCTTTGTAGAATTGCTGGGCGGGATTGACATGGTGGCTTGGAGGGGTGCTGGTGGGGAGGAAATATGGTAGGCAAACAATCAAATCCGTTTGAACTGGATCAGCCTGATAGCTCTGGCAACTTTGTGGAGATGGGGCAAAATAGCTCTAAGTTGACGGTGGCATTAGAGAAAACTAACCGTTCTCGGTCGCTATGGTCTCGGACAAAATCTTGGCGTTGGTTATTGGTCAGCGTCAGCGTTTTTTCTGTGGTGGGCAGTATTGGTGCCGCCGCCCTGTGGCTGTTAACCACTCCGCCGCCTTCCGCCGATTGTCAGAAAATTTCATCGTTATCTACCGATATGGAGCAACTCTACTGCGCCCAAGAAGCGGCTCGGTCTGGAGAATTGCCCAAAGTGCTAGCCGGGATGGATACCTTAAATCGCTGGACACCCGACCATCCGCTTTATCGAGAAGCGCAGCGGTTGGTTGCAGAATGGTCGCAGCCTATTTTGACAGCCGCCCGCGATCGCATTGTTCAAAGTGACTTAACTGGAGCCGTGGAACTGGCAAGCCGCATTCCTAAAACGAGTCCACTTTATCCAGAGGCGCAGGCAGACATGACGAAATGGCGGCAATTTTGGCAGAAAGGGGAAGCGATCGCCACGGCAGCCCAAACCGCTTTAAAAGCCCAACGGTGGGATATTGCAACCGCAAAAATTGGCTTACTGCGAGAGTTTACCCAAGACTACTGGCGCTACGAACGACCCAACGCTCTGGCACAACAGCTTGAGTCGGAACAGCGCAGTCGTCGATACTTTGCTCAAGCCCAAGAGGTCGCCAAGCCTAAACAGCCGCCGCAGTTAGGAGCCGCGATCGCGGTGGCAAGCCGCATGGATACCACAACCTATGCTTGGAGCGATGCCCAAAAATTGCTGAGCCAGTGGAGCGAAACACTCCTAGCCTTGAGCTATCAAAATTGGGTCAAGGGCAATCTGGCTGAATCAATGGCGCTGGCAAAGCTAGTGGTTCCCAACCCTAAGCTGACTCAAACCGCGCAGGATTTAGTTTGGCTGGCTCAGGCACGTAGCCATTCTTTGGGCAGCCGCACCACACTGAAGCCAACCCTACCCCAGCTTTGGAACCTCACTGCCGCGATCGCCACCGTAGATTTGCTTCAGCCTGACAGTCGCTACTATCCTCAAGCACAAGCCAACTTAAAAAGCTGGAAAGCCCAACTCCAAGATTTCTCGCTGCTTCAGTTAGGCTGGGCAGTGGGCAGTGTGCCGTATCCGCAAGCGCTTCAACTTGCCCTCTGGCAAGGAAAACAAATCACCAGCGATCGCCCCCGCCGCGCCCAAGCCCAAACCCTGGTTGCCTATTGGCAGCAAGAATTGCTCAAGTCTGAAGATTTGCCCTATCTTGCCTATGCCCAAAAGCTTGCAGAGAAAGGCTCAATTCCGGCACTGCAAGCCGCGATCGCCCAAGCAAATATTGTCAAGGCAGGTCGTCCTTTACGCCCAGAAGCTCAAATCTTCGTGGCGGCTTGGGCTGGAAATATTCAAACCATTCAAGACCAGCCCACCTTAAATCGGGCATTGGCGTTGGCATCCCAAGGGAATTTGAGTGGAGCCATCCAAACTGCGGCGGAAATTCCCCCCAATCGATCGCTCTATGGGCAGGCGCAAGGCGCGATCGGTAGCTGGCAAGCCGAAATCAGAGCCGCAGAACTCGCTCGAATTCGGGCACAGGAAACCGCGATCGAAAACTCTCGCCGTGCATTAAACCCCACTCCTGCAAATCCTCGTTTTCCGTCCTACTCTGAAGATTTCGCCCCCAAAGATTCAGATTCCCCACCGGATGAGCCGTCAGAGAGTAAACCATCAGAAAGCGCTCCCCATAGAGAAAGCGTTCCACGTAGCCAACCCTACACCCCTAAATATTCCCGCCCTTATACTTCTCCTTCTCTAGAAAGCGCCCCACCTCCCCCAGTGG
>CASBQE010000448.1 GCA_949127665.1 Synechococcales cyanobacterium PMM_0083 | reverse complement strand
TATACTTTGAGTGGGCATTTTAGCACCACTTTTACCCCCTTTACCGGCGCGTTTACAGCGCCCCTATTCCCATCCCAGCGCGTAGAGCGGATGGGTTTCATCTTGCCTTACGGCTTTTGTGGTGCAAGCAAAAGCGTCGTCCTACAATCATACAATGATGGGCCGTTTGCAACTACATTGTTTTGGGCTTTTCTATGCCCTACATGGATCAGCCAATGCCCCAAATCTGTTAACAACAGACTGAGCTTAGGTTTAACCGTGATCCAACCTCTTTAAAATATCACGGTCCTCTAATTGAATTATTGCCAGAATGCCTTATTCTGGGCTGTTTACCAATAGAGCACAGATATCTAGTCGCGCCGCACAAATTATTTAAACTTCCATATATCTCATGTTTACAGAGAGGCACAGTAGTTAAATAGCCTCTTCCTGTTGGCGAATGAGGCAGTCCTTTAGTGACTATAGAGCTTACAGGCTCAACGTAAACAGAATTAGCGCTTAGATAAATCAAATTAGTTAAGCCTAGCTGCATGGGCATTACAGCCAAATCTAAATCGGGCTCTAAAACAAATCCCCCCGCAGTCACATGCCGCAATGCCTGAATATCAAAGAGCATGGGTCCTGGTGTCAAGCTTGCCGTAGGCACCCGCAGGGCTTGAGCTTTATACCGGGTGCTCTCTGATTGGCTTGTTTGCCAGGCATGAAACAAGGGGGCTACCGAGGAATTCAACGGACCAGCGCCAACTTGATCACTAGACTCCCGATCAGCAGTAAGAGGTAAAACCTTTTCTTCTTCAGGCTGAAAACCAGAACCATCAAGATCAGGACAGTCGACAAAACCTGAATCTAAAATCGAAATTGAAAGAACAGAGGCAAAGGCAAGAGCAAGAGAAGAAGAGGGCAAAATCCCCCCAGCCCCCCCGCTATATAATTCGCTTCCCCACCTGTCAAGAAGATCTGGGTGTTTCCTGACGGTTTTCCGGCAAGCGCCTGCACGTTTGGCTACTTTAGCTTGATCGATTTCGCTGCCTTCTATTTCTAGTTGAGCTACCGCTATTGCTATCCGTTGTCTTGCGTCCTGGCTCCGATCTATATTTGCCTTTTGCAACTCTTCTACTGTCCAGAGCTTGCCGGTCTTTCCATAGAGCCACTCAAGTCTTTTTAGAAGCTTATCTGTCAGTAGGTATGGAACATATTCTCTTGTGGGAGCATCCTGCCTGGTCCACTGACACGCCCTTTCTATGTCCTGGTCACATTCGTCTACCTCACCGGATTTTGTCGCACTAGAGAACCCGTTGTTTTTCTCCTTGAACCACTCCCGGATCTTCTCAGCCCGGCTTTTTGCGTTCTTGTAGCCAGCTAGCGATCGCACATTTACCGACGAATCCCCAAACCAAAGGTAGTGACCGATGCAAAGCACAGCGTCATGTCTTTGGCTTTTATCTGTCAGCCCATTTAGCCAGTATTCACGCCCTTTTTGGAATTTCTCCCAATCGAGGCCCTTGGTAAACAGCTTCTCGAAAGCCTCGGTAGCAATGGCTTCTTCATGCACCTGGACGCTCCTGCCCTGGTCCTGCCGGCGGAGTTCAACTTCGCTCTCTATGCGGCTTTTCGCCTCGCTCCAATTTCTTTTGCTTTGTTCTTTGTTGCTTATGAATGAGGCTAGCGCCTCGTCTCTTGTTAGTTCTTCTCTTTTCTTTGTTAACTTGCCACTGCGATCAAGCCAGCCAAAGCCTTTCTGTAATGGCAGCCTCAATCCTTGCTTACTCGGGAATACTTCTAGGGTTCCGCAAGCTATCTCATAGCTATTTGCCTTTAAGTAGCTCTTTATTGACCTTTCTACTTCTTCGCTCAGTACATAGTCTGAAAAAAACAGATAAAGGTGCCAGCCGCCGCTTTCGCTGCTTTGATATGGCACTAACTTTAGGCCGACTGCAGCGAATTTCCATCTGAGCTTTGCCAGCTCCTGGCCGTTGTGATATTTGCTCCCGCTGTCTATGTCCAAGACTGCGTGACTAGTCAGCTCACCCCAGCCGCAACCCCGAAGTATGCCCCGTCCTTCGTCCGAGATCACCCCAAGCAGCTGATAATCGGCTAGCTGGCTGTTCTGCCAGTACCAGTCCTTGCCGGGAAACTTCTGTATATATCGCTCTCGGAAGGGAAACAACGACAAGAAATCAGACTCAGCCACCGCTGCCGGTGCTTGGCCTTTATTAATTTTCGTCGATAGTGTTTGATCCTCAAGCCTTGAAAAGGCTCCCAGGACCGTTGCTGATGCGGTCGTCGCCTGCTCCTTGCCATATGCAAGCCGCGCTTGACCGTAGAACAACTATCGTCTATTCTTATCGCATCTTCAGGAAACACCTCGCAAGTAAAACCTGATAAACACGAACTTTGACGATAGCCTTGACTCCGGTCAGGGCTTTCTCTTTAGTTGGTGCAGCCTTTTAGGCCACTTTTTTTTCTTAAAACTATATTCCCTCGATATCTACCACATAGCACCATATACGGTGGCAGCAGGCGGCCCTTAGATTATATGATCGTATGTCGTAAAAGACTAGTCCTGTGGAAAAACATGTGTCTCAGATTTCGCTGGGGAAACAGCCGAGGTTTCATGTGGGCGAGATTCTAACTTTTTTTTGGTGGCGTATTTTTGATTCGATTCACGTACTTTGTCAGGATTTGCGGCAGCATATTTACGCGTTGCTTCGCGATATTTTTCGGGATTGGCTATTTGGTACTTGCGCATTGTTTCGCGGTTTTTTTCGCGGTTTTTTTCCAGCCATTCGCGTCTTTTCTCTGGATCTCTAGCCAACCTTATCTCCCCCTGCAAAGGTTTCTGCGTTCAATATTTGTGCTTCAAAGGGCCTGTTGTCCAAGAAACCAGTTCTTGAAGCGAGACCAGCGACCAGTTGTATGCTGCCTGTCTGTTAGTAGTTTAATGTCTGCTTCCTGACTTTCGACATGGTGTTGAAGATAACCAATTCTGAAGGTGGCAGCTTCAAGCTTTGCCTGAAGCTCTTTTATTAGTGAATCTTTGTAAGTATCTGAGATGCTCGCGTCCTGTTCGCGACCCATTTCAAGGTTCGCGTCCCGTTTTTTTCCAACCTGAGCATGGTTCGCGTCCACAATTTCGATAGCCGCGTATGCAATTTCACTAGACGCGTCCATGTTCGCGTACTGGCTTTCGTTTATATCGGAAACCGCTACCAGCCAGCGCTCAGCAGACCCTACCTTTGTTTTTACACCTTTCAGGGTGCCTCGCTTAAGTCTTTTTTGGATAGCACGAATCGATAGATTCAAGCGAGTTGATGCTTCTTCGACTGAGATGTACGCGCCCCGATCAACGTCCAGTTCGCGCCCAACAGGAGGCACGGGCGCGTCCGAAACTAGTAAGGACGCGTCTATTTCGAACAAATCATCCATACCGTTGGTATCGGCAGTGGTGAGTGTCTTGTAATCGCGGGCGGTATCAGTCATAAGGAAGAGTATAAGTCGAGATATAAAGCCTGTCCACTTTTCAGCCCTTCCTGACATGCATCCAGTCTATATAGCCACGATGCGTCTGATAAGG
>CASBQE010000447.1 GCA_949127665.1 Synechococcales cyanobacterium PMM_0083 | reverse complement strand
GCGCGATGCTTTATCGGGGATCGTACTCGCAAAGATTTAGACAGCGATCGGATGCTAATACTAGCGCTGGTTAAAGACATCGAAATTATTGGCGAGGCGGCAGCTAGAGTTTCGACTGATTGTAAAGCCAAATACCCTCAAGTGCCCTGGTTGCAAATGATTGGAATGCGAAACCGCCTAACCCATGCCTATTTTGAAATCGACCTGGATATTGTCTGGCAAGTTGTAACCAATGATTTACCTTCTTTGTTAACAGAGCTAGAAACAATCATTGCTCTAGAGACATAAAAAGTAGGAAAATTGTGGAAGATGCGATCGCCAACTATGCGGCATCACCAGCAAAAAGTAGACGAATATGTAAATCGCGGCAAACTATCCCATTAAACGATGCCAGCCCTCGACCTCTACCACAATGCTGTTAAACAAGCCCTGATCAAAGACGGCTGGGTGATCACCCACGATCCCCTGCATCTGCGTTGGGGACGCAAAGATATGTACGTCGATTTAGGTGCAAAACGCCTGCTGATGGCAGCCCGTGCCGAAGAAAAAATTGCCGTTGAGGTCAAAAGCTTTGTCGGCGCTTCTGAGATGGCGGCTTTCCGTGATGCCATTGGACAGTATGCCATTTATCGCGCGGTCATCCGTCGCACCTACCCAGACTACATACTCTACCTAGCTGTCAATGACATCGTCTTCAACTCCCTCTTTGAAGAGCCCATTGGTCAACTCATGATCGAAGATGAAAAGCTGAAACTGATTGTCTTTGATGCCGAACAAGAGGTAATTCTACAATGGAAAGACTAGCCCAGTACCGCCAAATTATTCAGGATGTTCTGACTCCCTACACGCAAATCCCTTACTCCCATGGAGACCTGACTTGCAAACCCGTCTTTGATGAAACCCACGATAGCTACATCCTGATCACCCTGGGTTGGGATCGCAAAACGCGCGTCCACGGTTGCCTCATCCACCTCGATATCATTGACGGCAAAATTTGGGTACAACGCGATGAAACCGAAGACGGTGTGACCGACGAACTCGTCAAGGCAGGCATTCCCAAAGATCAAATTGTCCTGGGATTTCATCCCGCTAATGTCCGACCACATACCGGTTACGCGACAGTCTGATCGCCAACCATGCAGCATCACCAGCAAAAAGTAGGTGAATGATGCAACCCACTCTACCCATTCAAATTTCTCAAGCTAAAATTGCTGAACTTTGTCGGCACCATCACGTTCGTAAACTCTCTCTGTTTGGCTCGATCTTACGGGACGACTTCAGCCCCGACAGCGATATTGATGTCTCAGCCGAATTTGAAGTCGCCAAGACCTCCGAGGTTTTCAAAACCTCGGAGGTCTAAACCCCCTGAGTCAAATCGGGGCAACTTGAGAACTCCTCAAGAACTGAGGCGCTAGATTCGCGATCATGTCCTCTCAGTCGCCCTGGTACAGTATGACCAAGATTGATGATTTGACTCGATTTCGCCCATGCGCGATGCGGCGATCTCAGTTGCTTGCGCCATTGCTGCCCTCACGGTGCGATCGTAGCTTTGGTGAAACGCTAAAATGGAGCCAGCGATCAGATACTGGTATTAGCATTGAAGCAGCGATCGCCAACTATGCGGTATCACCACCAAAAAGTAGGAGAACTTTCCAAACCCTTAAACGAATTCATTATGCTTACCATTAACAATGCCAAACTGAATGCTCTGATGCAGGAACTACGACAGGCTTTGAGCGAGTTATATGGCGATCAAGTGGTCAACCTAATTCTCTTTGGCTCCCATGCCCGTCACGAAGCAACGGCAGACTCTGATATTGATGTCATGGTTGTATTAAGGGGAGCCATTTCTCCAGGTGACGAAATTCTCCGCATGAGTGCCATCAAGACCGAGCTAAACCTTAAATACGATGAATTAATTTCTGTCATCCCCGTTTCCGAAACTGATTATCAGAAGCGGATGACTCCTCTGCTGAAAAATGTTCGCCGTGAGGGAATCTTGGTGTGACTCGCATTCCTCAACTTTTGCAACTGGCTCAAGACGAACTGGCAACCGCCGAACTGCTACTGGTAAACGATCGCTATCGTGCCTGCATTTCTCGCTCATACTACGCCATGTACCAAGCTACCCAAGCTCTACTCACCACCAAAAGCCTGAGCAGCAAAACCCATAAAGGCACCATTCAACTCTTTGGGCAACATTTTGTCAAAACTGGAGAGCTGTCGATTGAGTTGGCAAGAGCATTGAGTGATGCCTATGACCTTCGCCAATTGAGCGACTACGAAGAAACTGTACTGCTGACCCGACAGCAAGCGGAGACTATTTTGGCGGCGGCTCAAGCATTTGTTATACAAACTGAACAATATTTGCAATCTGTCCAGGATTGACGAACTGACCCACAACGCTGGAATTGGCAAGGGGCTATAGCGCTCCCCGCGCTATAGTCGTTCGCATTGAGGGGATCTGGAAAAAAGACGACGTGGGGAGCGATCGCCAAATGTGCGGCATCATCCGCAAAAAATAGGTGAATTATGCAACCCACACTTCCCATTCAAATTTCTCAAGCTAAAATCATTGAGTTTTGTCAGCGACACCACATCCGCAAACTCTCTCTATTTGGCTCGATCTTACGGGATAACTTCAGCCCCAACAGCGATATTGATGTCTCAGCCGAATTTGAAGTCGCCAAGACCTCCGAGGTTTTGAAAACCTCGGAGGTCTAAACCCCCTAGAGTCAAATCGGGGCAACTTGAGAACTCCTCAAGAACTGAGGCGCTACATCCGCGATCGCGTCCTCTCAGTTGCCCTGGTACAGTATGGCCAAGATTGACGATTTGACTCGATTTTGCCCCCGGCGCGATGGGGCGAATCGCTGTCGTTCAAAGAGCGATCGCGCTATTGCTGCCCTCACGGTGCGATCATGGCTTTGGGTGAAACGCTAAAATGGAGCCAATTACCTGAGTCGCAAATATCTGGGTGAACCTGTTGCCAGAGCCTTGCTGCAAGACTTGACGGACAGCTATTTTGATTTTTTGCCTGTCGATGTGTCTGATCTGCAACAAGCCCTGAAAGTTATGGCTCGTTATCAGGGTGTCCCTTTAGGATTAGTCGATGCCAGCCTGGTTGCTTTAGCTGAACGTTACCAGATCCAGAGAATCCTGACTCTTGATCGACGACACTTCAGTTTGATTCAGCTAGAAACAATGGACTATCTGGAATTGCTGCCATAAATCTAGCTGCGATCGCAGTCATTTGATGGGCGATCGTGTCCTTCACGAAGCGCCAGTGCCATATATTCAAGACAAGCATATAGGGAGCGCAGAGGATGACCGTCAGCAAAAGCCATGCTTACTTCACTCCCGAAGACTATTTAGAAATCGAGCGCCTTAGCCCGATTAAACACGAATACCTTCAGGGGCAAATGGTGGCAATGGCAGGTGCCAGCAAAGCTCATGTCATCATCACAGGCAACCTCTCCGCTCTCCTCGTCAATCATCTCCGCAGCACAGGCTGTATTCCCTACACCTCTGACATGAAAGTGCGCCTGCCTGCCCTCAATCTTTTCTACTATCCTGATCTAGCCGTCACTTGCGACGATCGCGACCGTCGCTCCAACGAAGACTTTATTCTGCATCCTAAGCTCATCATTGAAGTCTTATCCGACTCAACGGAAGCCTTCGATCGAGGCGATAAATTTGCAGATTACAAAGCAAACCCAGAGTTTGCAGAATATGTTCTAATCCACCAAAAGCAAATCCTGGTCGAACGGTTTCAGCGTAAGTCTGATAACTTATGGGTGCCCAAAATCTATAGCACCGGAGACACGATCGAATTTGCCAGCGTTGGCTTTACTTGCGCGATCGCAGTCCTCTATGAAAACATTGCTCAGCTTCTATAGGGATTGAGATAATATGCAACCCACTCTGCCCATTCAAATTTCTCAAGCTAAACTCGCTGAGTTTTGCCAGCGCCATCACATCTGCCGCCTATCCCTATTTGGCTCCGTTCTCAGAGACGATTTCAGCCCCAACAGCGATGTGGATGTTCTAGTCGAATTTGCACCCGGCAAAACACCCGGCTTTGCGATCGTCACCATGCAGCAAGAACTTTCCACACTCACGAGTGATCTGATCGCCCCGTCGATTTACGAACGCCGCAAGAACTCAGCCGCTATAGCCGCGATCTCGATGGATGCTGCCTTTTTTTGCAGGTCAGACATTTTTGCAGTATCGTCAGCATGATGACAAGCTGTGCTTTAACTTAAAGTAACGATAGGTGCGATCGCGTATTTAAAGTAGGTATCAAAGATGAAAAACAACTTGTTGCAACGCATCACTCACAATCCAGATATTTGTCATGGTAAACCTTGCATTCGTGGCTTACGCTACCCAGTCGAGTTTATCCTTGAACTTCTGAGTGCTGGCATGACAACCCAAGAAGTCCTTGCTGACTACGATGATTTAGAACCAGACGATATTCTTGCCGTTCTTCTGTTTGCAGCCCGTCTCAGTCAGGTCAAAAGCATCCACAAATTGGCATCATGAAATTTCTCGTTGATGCTCAACTTCCCGTTCAGCTAGCCCAGTTGGTTCAAGCAGAAGGTCATGACACTCTTCACACTAAAGAACTTCCTCAGCAGAATGCCACTCCAGACTCAACCATCAACTCACTCTCAATTCAGCAAGAACGAATCGTCATTACCAAAGACTCAGATTTTGTCGATTCCTTCCTCACCATTCAACAGCCCTACAAACTGCTGCTAGTCACAACAGGAAACATCAAAAACTCAGATCTAGAAACCTTATTTGCGGCAAATCTACCCCTTATCATTGATTTGCTTTCCCAGCATAGGTACGTTGAGTTGAGCAGGGACTCTGTAGCTGTGCATCAATAGTGCGATCGCCAAATGTGCGGCATCTCCAGCAAAAAGTAAGGCTGGAATCGCCTGGGATCACAACACCCAACATCATAAAAAACTGAATCTACCCACCTATCCGAATCACAAGTACGACAGCAGTGAAGAGAATGTGATGTCCTCTCCTCCCCCAATGCTTTTAGACGTTTTGCAGGAAATTACTGCCAGAGTCGAAAGTTCTCTGCAAATTGAAAGAAAGATCAGTAGCTATCGCCATTTGTAGTAGTTTTCATCCCCAAAAAGTGATTTGCTTGCATCAAGCGATCGGCAATCACCATACGCCGAGCAAGGCTAATGCTCGACTCAGACAGTACCTCTTGAGCCAACTGACGATATTGGGCACCCGTTACCGGATCAACCTCATCGATATGCTTAAGGTTGGCATAGACTTGACGAACGTTAATAGCCATAAACCCTCTGTAGAAAGCTTTTAGAGACTCTGTCATATTGCATCATAGCCATTTATCCGAAACGCACAAGTCCTAAAAAAACTGTGCTTAAATTGACAAAATTCAGATAAACCGATTCATAGGATGCAATATTCTTTATCTTAGCCAGTTAAAGCGATTGCGGCTCTGCCAAAATCAACACGATTGATCACGAAGCATCACAAACTTGCAACACATTCATCCAAACTGCAATAACTAAGCAATACACATTGCAATAAGTGTTGCAATTACAACTTAAACCCGATGTGCAACTTTTCCGATTTCCCTTAGAATCTCTGTGGCGATTAATCTCTGTGGCGATCGCTGGTAGTTGAGACTCTACACTGTGATCACGCCTTAGATATTCAAAGGTGAGCTACTTTTAGGAATCAACTGCATGAGCACGGGTGAAATTAAAGCAAAAGTCGATCGCCTCTAGACGACCTTTTGACAATAGAGAAAGAGCCTTTTAAGAGAGAGATCGCGTGGGCATTGAGAAAAATCTTACTTCTTTGCAGGTTTTTTGGCATCCAGTTTCTTAGCATCCAGCAGCTTTTGTTGAGCCTGGGTAGTCGTTTTCAGGGTTGCCTGTGCCAAAGGCTGGTTCGGGTTAAGCGCCAAGGAAGCCTGCAATGCCGCGATCGCGTCGGGATATTTTTTCAGCCGTGCTAGGGCAATGCCGCGTCCAGTCAAGGCTTCGGCACTTTTGGGGTTAATCTCAAGGGCGCGATCGTAGGCAATCAGCGCTTCACCATAGCGTCCTACCTCGATCAGTGCCACGCCCCGGTTGTGCCACCCTTGAAACGACTTGGGATTAAACTGAATGGCTTTATCGGCGGCGATAAGTGCTTCTGGATAGCGTTTCAAGCGCCACAGGAGGGCGCTGCGGTTTGCCCAGCCATCAGAATTGGTGGGATCTAGCTTTAGGGCAGTGTCGTAGGCGGTCAGCGCTGCGGCATATTTCTGCTGCGTTCTCAAAATCCCGCCCTGATTCAGCCATGCTTTCGCATAGTTAGGATCAAGCTGAATCGCCTGCTGAGTTGCCGCGATCGCCTCGTCATATTGCTTCAAATACCACAGCACCACGGCGCGATCGCTCCAGGCTTCGGTGTAGTCGGGCTTGATGCCCGTTGCCCGTTGCGAGGATGCTAGCGCCGCTTCATATTTGCCCAAACCCGTCAGGGCTTTGCTGCGCTGATTCCAGGCTTGAGCGGCACCCGTCGCGTTCCAGATACCATCCCCTTGAATTGCCTGGTCACAGGCTTCCAGCGCTTTTTCATGCTGCGCCAACACGTTCAGCATGGTGCAGCGTCCCACTAATGCCAAAGAGGATTTAGGATTGAGTTGCACGGCGCGATCGTAGGAGGTCAGCGCTTGCTGAAATTGCGACAGTTGCTCTAGCACGGTTGCCTGGGATGCCCAGAGATTCGGGTCGTTGGGGTTAAGGCTAATGGCGCGGTCATAATCGGCAACGGCGGTATCCAGTTGATTGAGCTGACGGTTTGCCCCAGCGCGATTTGCCAGCGCCAGCGCTGCGCTTTGTTCACTGCCTTTGCCACTTTTTGTAACGGCTTGATCACAGGCAGCGATCGCCTCTGCTTGCTTGCCCAATTTTGACAGAGTGTCACAGCGATAGGCTTGAGTTTGAGGATCTTGGGGTTCTAATAATAGGGCGCGATAGTAGGCAATCAGTGCCTGGTCGTATTGCTTCAACTGGCTGAAAATCAAGCCGCGATTTACCCATGCCAGAGCGGGCGATCGCCTGCCCCAGTTGCCGTCCACTCTCAATGCTTGGGCGCACTCATCCAAGGCTTCTTCACTGCGACCCAGGGCAGCAAACGCTATGCATTGATAGGTCAGAGCCAAGGAAGTTTTAGGATTAAAGCCCAAGGATTTTTCTGCCGATGCGATCGCTTCAGGATACTTCTTCATTTGCAGCAACACGCCGCCGTGGTCTGCCCAAATCACCGGATCTCTTTGTCTGAGCAAAATTGCCTGCTCGCAGGAAGCCAGCGCATCTTCATACTTGCCGGAGTCAGCTTGCAAGGCGCACAGATCAGACCAATAAGTGAAATCTTTTAGTTTTTCCTGGAGGGCTTTTTGAGAGAGGAGGATAGGGAATGGCGAGTAGCGAGCGGCTGGACTGGCTTCAGCATAGTGAACACCTGAAAGGCTGAGGGCGAGGGT
>CASBQE010000446.1 GCA_949127665.1 Synechococcales cyanobacterium PMM_0083 | reverse complement strand
TTCTGGCAACCAATAGCGATGGCTAGCAGAAAACTGGGCGCGACGATTAATAGTACATTTCATAAATTCCGTGCCACATCAGCATAGGAAACTGTAAACAAGATGCAAAGTTTTACGAAGCACTCCATTTTTAGGATAACCAACATTGACGGCGATCGCCCGACATCCTCAATATTAGAATATGATTAACAAGTGTTAAGCAATTTTCTTCGTTAAACTTTTTTGGATGCTTTCCTCACTGCTCATCCCAGCGTTACCCATGGCTCAATCTGAACTGACTAGAGGGATGCAATCTCATCATCGCTTCTCTCAGAAATGTCTGGTTAATTTATTCAGTTGCTTACTTGCTTTTTCGGTATGGCTTAATCCGATTGGGCTGTTCGCCAGTTCTGATGCCTACGCATTTAATAATCCTGATTTGTTGCCAAAAACCGATACTGCTGTAATTGATTTAGCCAAGTTTTTGAATAGCGATCAAGAAGCTACTTTGGCAGAAGATCTAGCTCAGTTTCAACAAACGACCGGATGGAAACTGAAGGTTTTGACTCAGTTCGATCGCACCCCTGGTATGGCTGTGAAGGAGTATTGGGGTTTGGACGACCACAGCGTCTTGCTGGTTGCCGATCCTAGAGGCGGTAATATTTTGAACTTCAGCGTTGGAGACGATTTTTATCCATTGATGCCGCGCGTATTTTGGATTGAACTGCAAACCCGCTTTGGCAATCAATTCTACGTGCGTGAAAATGGTGAAGATCAAGCAATTTTGGGGGCGATTAATTCCATCAAAACTTGCCTTGTGCAGGGTGGCTGTCAAGTCGTTCCAGGTTTACCTAGGGAGCAATGGATTTTAACCCTAATTACCTCCATTCTGGGTGGAGTCATCTGCGGTTTTGCCGCACACCCCCGCAAGGAAGGGCAGGTTTTTTCCTGGCAGTGGGCGCTAATATTTTCGCCGCTGTGGGGCATTTTGTTTATCGCGTTTGGCATTGGTCCGGTCGTGACGCGCACATCCGATTGGTTGCCTCTATTCCGCAATGTGGCAGGCTTTTTGATCGGCGCACTGGTGGCATTTCTAGCCCCAACATTGAATCGTTCCTCCCCATCTGAAACATAATCGCCTATTCTATTGCTAGTCTCCTGCGGCATTTTGCCGATTGACAGGGAAGTCTAAGGGCAAAGACATGGAATGGCATGTGACGGACGCGCAGAGTTTAGCGTTGATTGATCGAGAAGTCGAAGAGCATACATTTTCACCGGCGGAATACGAAATTGTCCGTCGGGTGATCTACGCCACGGCAGATTTTGACTATCAATCGCTGATTCGATTTTCAGATGCAGCGCTACAGTCTGGGGCAGCGGCGCTGGCGGCTCGGACGACCATTGTGGTAGATGTGCCCATGGTGCAAGTGGCGATCGCGGCTACGATTCAGCACACTTTCGCCAACCCCGTTTATTGCAGTATGGATGCCTTGACTCGTCCTCAAAAGGAGAAAACTCGTGCGGCTTGGGGAATCGAAACCTTGGCGCGGCGTTATCCGGAGGGAGTATATGTGATTGGGCAATCGCAGACAGCGCTAATCGCGATCGCCGACCTGATTGAAACCGAAGATATCAGACCCGCGCTTGTAATTGGCACTCCGGCTGGTTTTGTGGGGGCAGACGTGGCAAAAGAACGATTAGCAGACTCGCTAGTCCCCTACATCACCATCGCCGGACGCAAGGGCAGTTCAGTTGTAGCGGCGGCTATTGTGAATGGCTTAGTCGATTTAGCATGGCAAGCTTACGGGCAGGAGCAAGTAGGCATTTAGCGAATACATTCCATCAATCGTCATTTGCAAGACGACGCGATCGCCGTTTCCGAGGCGAGGCTGCTGGCTGGTAATCAGAATCTAGATCTTGAGTGCTGCGCCTACGGGGATCTGGTTCATCATTAGATTGTCTACGTGTCAATGCTGCGCTTTTAGAAGTATCGCCTTTTGGAGTTCGTTTACGGCGCGTAGGCTGAGGTTCTACTGAGTCTGCCGCATCAGGATATTGAGTGCTTAGCCTACGACTGACATCGATAAAAGCATCCTGCTGCAAATAGGGATAGTCACTCACCCAAAGATTATGATCTGGAATGTAAATGTCTGATGTTTGAGCAATTCGTCCTAAATCACCCCGATTTGATAGCACTAGCATTTCCGCAACATCACCAAGGTCGATCGCGCGATGATAGCGCTTAAGTGGAACGCGCAATTGAGCCGTGAAGCCTGTTTCATCCCCCACTTCTACATTCAAACAGCGCTCCCGATTCTCCACAACCACTAGCTCACCGCGATTGTTAACGTTTTCTTCGGTGCCAATCAGTTCTTCCGTCAAAAATATATCTGTCACCCTACCCTGCCAAAAGCCCGCATAGCCATATCGGCGATATTCCCAATTGCGGAGGCTTGCCCACCAAATCGGTCCCCAAATCCAATACAGCCCAACACTTAAACCCACAAATAATAAAATGCCATCGGGGATAACATCAAGGAATAGTGACCGAATTAGCACGATCGCAAAAATGCCAACCACTGAGATCAGCACTCGTCGCAACGCATCGCGTGGCTTACCCAAAAAATAGGCATATTGCCCGCCTGTCGCGATCGGTGGAATTAGGCTTTCAAAAGTTTTGCGGGTTAGTGGAACTAACATAAGACAGGTCAAACTACTCGAATAACTGCTATGAGCCTAACACTTGTCGGCTTGCCTAGATGAGATCAGAGTGCGGAGCGATTAGTGAAGCGACCATAAAGTATATCGGCAATTTTTAGGACTATAAATGGGCATGGAGCACTCTAAAGTAAATCTACGCAAAAAACCTAGCTTGCTTCAGAGCCAATTCAAGTAAAACATGAGGGACTATGCGGATGGATTTGGCACAAAAATACTGCAAAATTAGAATACATCTGAGGAACGTGATTCGGAACAGCTAAACAACTAGGGGGCAACTATGTTGGCTTAGCTTTTTCAGTTAGAAAAGCGTACTTACAGGTAGACAGCCTGACCCTGGGGGCTTTTAAGGGTCAGGCGATTTTCTTTTAATGCCTTGAATCAGGAATACGACTTCACAAAGATATTTTTTGCTTGTCATCACTAATTATGCGTTTCTGCTAACGAGATCGCGGTGATCGACCAAACTAAATCAGTTGATCAAAATCACAGCCAAAGGTTTGCTGTCTCGCAAGGTGAGCCGGACGATAGCTTTACAAAATTTTCTCTAAGCCATAAACCAACGATTTCAACTGCATCACTTTGCGGATTGCCAGCAGAACCCCCGGCATATAGCAAGCGCGATCGCTCGTATCATGCCGCAGCGTATACAGTTGACCTGGTGCCCCAAAAATGACTTCTTGGTGAGCGATCAATCCAGGTAGACGAATGCTGTGAATCCGAATGCCTGCTTCTGTGAGGCTGCCCCGCGCACCCGGCAATTTTTCCGTTTCTTCCACACTAGGCGGGTTGAAGGGCTTGCCTAGTTCTCCTAACAGTTCAGCCGTTTGCAGCGCCGTCCCGCTGGGAGCATCCGCTTTTTGATTGTGGTGTAGCTCAATAATCTCCACATGGTCAAAATGTTGAGAAGCTTGAATGGCAGCTTGTTGCAACAAGACCATACCAATAGAGAAATTAGGAATCAGCAGACAGCCCATGCTGGCTTTATCTGCAAACTCAGTCAGGTTCGCAATTTGAGCAGGGCTGAGTCCAGTGGTGCCCACCACCGGGCGTACTCCATAGGCGATCGCGATCCGAATATTTTCATACACCGAGTCGGGATGAGTAAAATCGACCATGACAGCAGGCTGTTTTTCTTGAGAAACAAACGCCAGCATCGGTTGAAAATCAGTAGTGATGGGGACTTCCAACGTGCCACAGCCTGCCAGTTCCCCAGCATCCTGACCCAGATATTCAATACTGCGATCGACGGCTCCCATTAGGGTCATGTCTTCCGCTTGGGCGATCGCTTTCACCACTTCACGACCCATTTTGCCCGCCGCACCATTTACTAACACTGGGATTGGGTCTGTCATAGCTAAATACCTCGAAATTGATCACTTTGGTTATTTTAAGAGAGAAGAGAGAAGAAAGAAGAGAGAAGAGAGGAAAAGGAAGGAAGAAGACACCAGAGAGCAAGCTAAAGGCTATGAAAGAGGTAACAGAATCTCGAATTCGGTGCCGATGATATGGGTTGGAGTATTTGCGGGAGAATCGTCTAGGTGCGAGGCATCTGAGTTGTTGGTAGAGGATTCACCCAGGGTTGCCCCCCGCGATCGCACCCACAATTTGCCGCCGTGCTTAGCGGTGACAATTTGATAGCTGACGGCAAGGCTGGTTTCTTTTTCTGCCCGTTTTTTAACGGAAAATGATTCTAAAATTTCTTGTTGCGCTTCAGCCGATAAGCCAGATCCATTATCGCCGATGCAAATTAATACCCACCGGGCAGGTGCGCGATCGCCCATCGCCAAGGAGCAAACTTGCGTTGTAATGTGAATTGTGGGTTTGACAGAAACGCCAGGGTTTTGGGCAGCATGGCGCGATCGAAACTCTTGATCCAGTTCTTGGCTAATTGCTTGATTCAACAAACTATCTAAACAGCGGCTTAAGATATTCATGAAAACCTGCTGCAAATGCCCCGGAAAGCACAACACGGGCGGCAATTGCCCATATTGACGAATCACTTGAATTTCGCTGGTTAGGCGACTTTTGAGCAGCAACAAAATACCGTCGATCGCCTCATGCAAATCGACAGGCTTCGGATAGACCTCATCAATATGGCAGAAGTTTTGTAGGCTAGATGCCAGTTTAGACAAGCGTTCTGCGCCAGTTTTGACGCTGGCGATCGCTCTGGGCAAATCTTGGCGCGAGTAATCAACATCTAAATCTGTTTTTAGCCGCTCAATTTCTCCTGGAGTTCCGGGCAAATGCTGCTCATAAACGTCCAGCAAAGTGAGTAAATCATTGCTGTAGCTAGCAATATGGCTGAGATTGCCCCAAATAAAGCTGACTGGATCAAGAATTTCGTGAGCAACTCCATCTACCAATCGCCCCAGACTTGCCATTTTATTATTCTGAATCATCTGCGCCTGGATGCGTTCATAGCGCACTTGGGTTTCGATGCCGCGAATTTGCCAGTGGGCAATATTAAGTTCGTGGATGTCTAATAGATAGTACGTTTCAGCATCTTGAACGATGACGGGTTCAGCCAAGAGGTCGGGCGATCGCCGCAAAGCCTGCTGAGCCGCAACCAAAATCGGCGTATTCCCTGGCAGCAGCAAGAGATCACATCGGGCATAGCTGTACAAAACCTGAAGCGGCTCTGCCAAAAAAATATCAAGTCCATGAGGGCGGAGCAAATATTCCAATAACCGCCGCCGCGACAACATTCCTACATAGTTGCCTTGATTCACCAAAATTGCGCCCGGTAAGAACGGATGATGCTCAAAAACCTGGGCGAGTTGCGATCCTAAATTCCCTAGCTCAATTTCAAATCGATGCAAAGGCAAGTCTTGTAGCTTAGACTCCAGATTCAGAGCCTCACCACGCCCTTCGGATAGGGTTGGAATCAGCGATTGACAGGATTGACGTGACACAGGCAAGATGTCCTGAATATAAAGTCGCCTAAAAAAGGCAATCTTACCAGAATGCCCAAATTATTCGACGACTGAACAAAATCTCTCCAGTTAAATAAATTTGATTGAAAACAACTATTTTGGACTCAAACCCCAATGGGCACAAGGTGTTGCAGGGCTTGGACTAACTCTGTGACAGAGGCGTAGCGTTCATCCGGCGCAGGATTGGTGAGTTTCCGCAAAATCGGAATCAGTTCAGTATCAATCCCTGGCACATACTCTGGATAAAACCGATAGCCTTGCTCTCGTTGGGTATAGAAGGTGTTGGGAGGTTTCCCGGTGAGCAAATAAACTAAGGTTGGGGCAAGCGCATACAAATCGGACGTAGCAAACGCTTGTCCTTGCTGTTGTTCTGGGGCAGAATATCCAGCAAAGTCTGGCTGAATTGCCATCTTTAGGCTTCTACAGGGGTAAAGACCGACTAGGGCAATTTCTGAATTTACTGAAGCGCGGCGCAGAAAATTTTCGGGGCGAATATCTTGATGAATTATTGGGGGCGTTTGCTGATGTAAATACTCTAAAGCATGACAAGCCTGAAGAATCCAAGCGATCGCCTGCTGTAAAGAAACCGTGCCAGTTGTAGCAACCACTTGCTGTAACGACTGCCCATACAGCGGTTGCATCACCAGATAAGGTTGCCCACCTGCAATAAAAACATCAATGAACCGAGGCAACATTGGATGATTAACCTTCAGCAGTTGCTCCGCTTCTTGCTCAAACAACTCCAGTGCTTCCGTATGGCTAGCCCATTCAGGGTTGAGAGTCCGCAGCATCGAGGTTTGTCCATTCTGCCAAACCAATTGGGTAATGCCTAAGCGATCGCGCTCCAACACTTTCACAACATGGTAAGTACCAATCGTGCCCAAGGTATTAAGCGGTTTACCACAATCGAGGCAAAACAGGCGTTCCGTTCCGACATAGCGCTGGCAGCAGTCTGAAAGAATAAGCTTATCGTCAGAATTAAGCTCAGAATTGGGTAGCACCAGACTTTCCACATCCACTATGGTTTGGACATGAGTTCCGCGTTGCTCAGCACTTTGAGCCGTGGAGTTGCCAATGTCAGTTTTGGGCTGGCTGGCGTTTGAGGTTAGCTCAGAGCTGGGCGCAGACGCTTCTACATTCGCAGCCGCAGCGGTGGTTTGCCGTGTGCGCTGACCAACCGTTTTCTCACCCAATGGGGTGGCAGCAGCCAGATCGCCACCTTTTACGCCAAGATGGACTTGGACATTGGGACCCGATCGCGCCAAACGAATAATCACGCCATCTTCAACGGCAACTTTGGTAATGCGCCGTCCTTCGAGGTAAGTGCCATTTGCACCTAAGTTGACAATTTCCCAGCCAGTCTCCGCTTGACGAATTTCAACATGATGGCGAGAGACAACGGCACTATATAGAATGACATGGTTATCGGTGGAGCG
Source organism: Synechococcales cyanobacterium PMM_0083 (assembly GCA_949127665.1). Lineage (GTDB taxonomy): Bacteria > Cyanobacteriota > Cyanobacteriia > Leptolyngbyales > Leptolyngbyaceae > ULC077BIN1. The sequence continues at coordinate 2,829 of CASBQE010000446.1, read as the reverse complement.
CCCAATCCGAACGACGGACTCGTGTTCAAAGTTCCAGCTTTGAACGGGAATGGACTGCATGGGATGCAACAAGGTCAGGGTAATCACGCTGGCAGGTAGAGCCGAAAATTTGTAGTGCAAATTGCGCTTCTGATGCCAGAAAGTTATCCTATCTTACGGTGCTTTAGCAACCGCAAAACGAAAAACTCTGCTTAAGGGCAACAGGACGAACCAGAATGAATCGCGAACAGTATATGGAACTTCCAGGTTTAATTTGACGATTTTCAGCAGTCTTTGAAGCAGGTTCACGACAGTCTCCATCATCTAACCTAACTCAAATTTGCCATATCTACGAAAGTTGGAAGAGAAATGTCACTTTATCGCCCTTACCCAAGCCAATGCGATCGCCGGGTCGCAGTCGATGCCGATTACCCATTGCTAAGGGCAAATTATTGATGTAAGTCCCGTTGGAGCTACCCACATCTTCAACGTAATAACTATCTCCTTCCAGACGAATGTCTGCATGAATACGGGAAACGACTTCGGAATTGGGAAAGCCAGACACATCAATATCAGGCGGGATGCGATCGTTCGGCTTACCAATATGAATCACCGTTAGACCTTGAGGTAGCTCGGCGGTGGCATTGGTTTGGATATGCAGCAGTTTTGCAGTTTGTTTTTGCAGTTGGGTGCTAGTGCTAGTTTCGCTTGACGGCACCACCGTTGGATTATCACCCGCCGTAGCCGCTGGTTCAATTGACTCAATGGATTCAACTGCGGCAGGCGGGACTGTCGCCGCAAGATCGGGCGGAGGTTCAATCTGCTCAACTAAAATGCTAGGTACAAATGTTAAAGGTTGTTGTGGCGGCGAGTCAGGAAAACTAAGCTCTGGAACATTCGCTGGAGCCTCTGCGATTCGTGAAACGTTAGCGAAGCTTTCCATAGTACTTCCTACGGGAATCGCTGGAGCCTCACTAGGCAAAGATGCATTGTCGGGTTCAACAGATGCAGAAGTAGCTCCATCGGCACGGAGATTAGATCCACACTGACCGCAAAAGCTCGCGTCTGACTGGACAATCGCGCCGCAATTTGGGCAAGCAGCCATAGCCGGTAGTGGCGTGTAACAAGCTTCGCACTGCACAGCACCATCCGGATTGGGATGATTGCAATTTGGACAAACAATCATAGAAATTTCCTAGTTCTCAGGACTATCATATTCGCGATCGCGGTGATTGAGTAAAACAGGGGGCAGGTTTTAGGTTTCAGGGAAGAGAGAATAGGGCACAGCCTCATCATGCACTACTCCTCATATTTCCTGGGTCGACGCTACCCGAACGCCACTCGTCATTCGCCACTCGCCTTTCGTCATTCTTCTCCGGCAGCGTGATCGAGCAGCCACCAGAGTTCGCCTTGGGGCTGGATCAATCGGGCGGGATAGAGCATGTCGTCATCTTCGGAAGCGAAAATATGGTCTAGGGCGTGGCGTTTGCTGGCTCCGGCAACGAGGAAGAGAACGGCGTGGGCGTGGTTAATTGAAGGAGCGGTGAAGGTGATGCGGGGTTGCCCGTCTTTGTTGCCCACGGTGATTAGGCGATCGCGCACCTGTAAGGCTTCTGTGTGGGGAAACAACGATGCGGTGTGCCCATCATCGCCAATGCCTAAAAGAATAATGTCAAAGGCTGGGAAGGTTCCGTCTGAGAGTTTGAAAAAGGCTTGCAATTCGACTTCGTGTTGGGCGGCGGCAGCGGCTGGATCGCTTGCAGACGTGGACATCGGGTGAATGTTGGCGGCTGGTAGGGGAACTTTGTCGAGCCATGCATGACGCGCCATGCCCTGGTTGCTGTCGGGATGGTCAGCGGGAACGTAGCGCTCGTCGCCCCAAAATACATGAATTTTGTCCCAGGGGAGATCTTGCTCTGCCAGTTTTTCATAGAGGGGTTTGGGGGTGCTGCCGCCTGCGAGGGCAATGGTGGCAATGTCCCTCTGAGAGATCGCGTCTTCTAGTTTGGCGAGTACAAGTTCAAGCGATCGCTCAATCAACGCACTTTTATCTGGCAATACTTCCACAATCGTCTGCATGGGTTCACTTCCATCACAACTCCCAAAATGATAAGCCCTATGGGTTAAGCAGGTGTTGTTGCCGGATTATTTGCCTCTATGAATGCTTAGCCGCCAACCGTGACCTTATAAGACAAGCTAAATGGCTGAAAGTTAGCTCCTGGTTTTGCCGTTCCGGTCAACTTTAATTCGTACATTCCCGCTTTTGGAAAGATGATAGTTGCTGCCGGAACGCCTTTGTAGCGCTCTACGTCGAGCTTATTCAACGTTGGTTTCAGTATCGGAAGAGTTTTTCCTGCCTTGTAAGGAACTGGATAAACGGCGAGTTGACAATTGCACTGAGCCAGTGGAATCACTTGTCCACCCCGACGGGTCAACGCGAACCAGGCAGTAGAGGGTTTTCCGGCGGTGGGATTGTGGCTGGGTTCAATGTGAAAGGTTGCTGCGACATCCCCCACCTTTGAGGTTTCTATTTCATGTGCCACCACAGGCGCACCCAGCAGCAACGGAGTCAGCAACGCCCCCAGAACCTTACTTCGATTTGAGAATAGGCGCATAAAATCGCTCCAATGATAACAGTGACCACATCCAACGTTGGCGAACCAACAAAACGAACAGAGTCAAGCCTACTAGCAACAGCGCTGACGTAATCTGACTTTGAGATACCTTCAAAGCCCCGAAGTAGTGAGAGCCGAGCCACAGGGTATGACCGACTCCTAAAATCAGGGCTGGAATGTTGAGCAGATGAATCCATCGCCAGTAGCGTTCTAATGCGCGGACTGCGCGATCGCA
>CASBQE010000445.1 GCA_949127665.1 Synechococcales cyanobacterium PMM_0083 | reverse complement strand
ATTGGAAAATCGAGGACAAAACTTGCTGTTAATCCACCGGGTGGCGAATGCCAGATCCGCCCATGTTGTCCTCGTCCTGCGGTTTGATGGCGTGTAAAAACAACGGCTCCATGAGGCAAGCGATCGGCGTGTGTTGCTGCCCAAGTGTTTGTACTGGAGCAACTGTCAACCCAATGCAGCCAATCGGGGAGATCCATTGGCTTAGGATCGATATCAGTGGGAAAAGGAATTAAAGGTAGGCTGTACACGCAATTTGAAGTCAGTGAAGGAGTGAGGAAGCTTGTGAAATGAGTCAACAAAAACGAGTGTTGATCTTGGGTGGAACGGGTGATGCGACAGAGCTAGCCGTTAAAACCGCTGAAATCTCAGACGTGGCAATCATGACCTCTTTGGCAGGTCGAACTCGTCAGCCTATTGTGCCATTTAAAGAGACGCGAATTGGTGGCTTTGGAGGAGTTTCAGGGCTAGTCAACTATCTAAAAGAACAGCTTATTGATGTACTGATTGATGCGACCCATCCATTTGCAGCACAAATTTCGTTTAATGCCGCGATCGCAGCTACAGCAGTAAATATTCCCCATTTGATGTTAATTCGTCCGGCGTGGAAACCTGTAGCGGGAGATGTTTGGCTTGATGTAGATAATAATGCCACCGCCGCCGCAGTTTTGCCAGGATTAGCCCAGCGGGTCTTTCTGACGATCGGTCGCCAAGAACTTTCGACCTTTGCTCATCTGAATATCTGGTTTCTGATGCGGATGATCGATCCACCATTGCCAGATACCCTAGTGCCACCGGGCGAGTTGTTGCTCGATCGCGGACCTTTTTCGCTAGAAAATGAGCGATCGCTGTTACAGCAGTATGAGATTGGGGCGATCGTCAGCAAAAATAGCGGCGGTCATGCGACCTACGCCAAGATCATTGCTGCACGAGAACAAAAGATTCCAGTGGTGATGGTGCAACGCCCGCCCATTCCGACCGGAGAAAAAGTAGCCGATGTAGAAAGCGCTCTTTTTTGGCTCAGAGATAAGGTATCAAAATAATGGCTGTTAATAGTGCCGTGGCGTATACACCCATTGCTTTCCTGGGCGCTGTTGAACCATTCGAGTTTTGCTGGAGCCAATCAAAATCACGGTTCGCATATCGGCATCTTCGATCGCCAACTGAGCGAGGGGTTTAACGGTCACTGTTTGCCCTAATCTGCCGATGTTACACGCCAGTACAACAGGCGTTTCGGGCGATCGCCATTCCAACAAAATGGCTTTGGCTTTTTCCAATTGCCAAGTGCGCTGTTTCGAGACAGGATTGTAGAAGGCGATCGCAAAATCTGCCTGTGCGGCGGCTGTAATTCGTTGAGCAATCACATCCCAGGGTTTGAGAATATCAGATAGAGATATCGCGCAAAAATCATGCCCCAGCGGTGCGCCTACCTGGGCTGCGGCTGCCTGCATTGCCGAAATTCCCGGACAAACTTGAATCTCAATGTTCTGCCATTCCGGTTTTGCGTCTCGCTCCAACACTTCAAACACGGCGGCTGCCATCGCATAGATTCCCGGATCGCCGGAAGAGACGATCGCCACCCTGCGGTTTTGGGCGGCTAAATCTAACGCGAACCGAGCGCGATCGAGTTCTACCCGATTATCCGATTCGTGGCGGGTGGTGTGAGGTTGCCGCAAGGGTTCCGCCAAATTGAGATAGGTTTTGTAGCCGACCCAATCCGTTGCCGATTCTAAGATCTGTTTAACTTCTGGAGACATCCATACCGCCGATCCGGGACCTGTGCCCACGATCGCCAGTTTTCCGTGGATTAGTTCAACACTATCGATATCGACTTCATAGACTAAACAATCTTGGCTCGGTGTTGATGTTGGTTGAGACTGACTCTTTTGCACAATCTCAATCGTCAGCGTTCCGACTTCTGCGATCGGCAACCGACTATTTTCTAGCCAAGGTGCTTCCCCGATAAGCTTGACGGTTGCCCCCGCCAGCAAATCTGCAATAAAGGTCTTGGCATCATCGGGATTTATCAGGGTGTATCCGGGGGGCGGCGATAATAATGGGGTGCGAAATCGAATATCGCCGGTGGTCGTAATCGCGGGAGCAACCTGCAACACTGCCGCAATCTGACGCGCCAAATCGTTCACACCCTGCAATCCACCCAACAAGGGCACGACCGCACTACCATCTTCCGCGATCGCCAGTACTGGCGGTTCTTGCCATTTGTTGCTGAGTAATGGGGCGATCGTGCGGATTAGAATTCCTGCTGCACAAACCCCAATAATGGGCGTTCCAGCCTGAAACAATTCCCGCACAGCTTCGCCAAAGTTGTCATAAGCAATCACTGTAGACTGAACGCGATCTGCCAAGCCATACACTAGCGCTTCAGGCAGTGCAGCCTGGATCTGACGGGAAATGGGAATGCTAGCTTCTCCCAAAATAACGATCGCAGGTGGCTTCATGTCGGTTGAGTTTGGCTAGGAATTAGAATCAACGACCAGTAGGGAACTTCGGCTGGATCAACCTCGGCGATCGCCACAATTCGCTGAGTGGGTTGGGTCGCCCGTTCGATGTAGAGGGCACGATCCAGTAGTCCTAGCTCATCGAGAATCGTGCGAACTTTGGCAAAATGTCTGCCCAGCTTGATGATCACCGCTGCATCTACTACTGCAAGGCGATCGCGTAGAGTCGCAGCATCCAACGTGGCAGGCATAATACTCAACACGTCATTGCGGAAGGTGATGGGCGCACCCAACATTGCCGCACTCGCCATCGTGGAAGAAATTCCGGGCACTACTTCAGTCGGAAACCGCCCCGCCAATCGCTGAAACAGATACATAAACGAGCCATACAGCATCGGCTCACCTTCACATAGCACCGCCACATCCCGACCAGCCGTCAAGTGTTCCGCAATTTTTTCAGCGGCAATATCGTAGTAAGGCTGCGACGATCGCTCGACGCTAAACGGTAACGGCATCGGAATTTCAAGCTGGTCGGGACGAATGAACCCAGCCACGATCGCCCGTGCTAGCACTTTGCCGTTTTCCATCGTTGGGTAGGCGATCACTGGAACCGTCGTCAAAATCCGGTGTGCCTTCAAGGTCAACAATTCTGGATCACCCGGACCAATTCCCAGTCCGTACAGTCGTCCTAATTCAGTCATAGTTCATTCTCCTTCGCTAACGCATTCACCGCCGCCACCGCGATCGCGCTGCCGCCCCGTCGCCCCTGTAGGGTGATGAAGGGGATGCCGCGACTGTTGGCTGCAAGTTCGGCTTTCGATTCTGCCGCTCCAACAAATCCCACCGGAAAGCCCAGAATCAGCGCCGGTTTCGGCGCACCTTGATCCAGCAGTTCTAGCAGACGAAATAAGGCAGTGGGGGCATTGCCGATCGCGATCACTGCGCCTGCCATCTGAGGTTGCCATAGCTCAAGTGCTGCTGCCGATCGCGTATTATCAATCTGCTGTGCGATCGCTGGAACATCAGGATGATTCAGCGTACAAATAATGTCATTATTCGCGGGTAACCGCTTGCGAGTAATCCCATTTGCCACCATTTGGGAATCACAAAAAATCGGTGCGCCTAATGCCAGTGCGTCTCGTCCGCTCTGGACTGCATCCGGTGAAGCGGCTAGATCTTGGACAATATCCGTCATGCCACACGCATGAATTAGCCGCACTGCCACATGCGCTAAATCAGCCGGAAACCTATCCAGTTTGGCTTCTGAACGAATGATGGCAAAAGATTTTCGGTAGATGTCATCGCCATTGCGAATGTAGTCGATCATGCAGTTTTAAGGGTTGAATTTTCGAGTTTTGAGGCAGGTGTCAGTGATTTCAAAAGTGATTTCAAATCTGAGATGAAATATCGGCTTGCGAATTCTCTAAATGATTCATTAGGTGTTTTTTGATGCTGTTGATATAGGTGCAATAGTTGTTCAATCAAGGATGAAACGTTGCTTGCAGTCGCGTCGCCAAGATGATATTTTAATGATTCCTGATCATCGCCAATATAAATGTGATAGCCCTCAACGATCGCGCCCTGTTTTTCAAATGTTGTGCCCAACAGCGTGATTTCAGCCGGACTGGGTTGAGCGCAAGATTTTTTGCAGCCTGTTAGATGAATGTTGACGGGACAATCCAGTGTAAATTGCTGGCTTAGATGATTGATCAAAGCGATCGCATGAGTCTGAGTATGGGTCGCCGATGCTGCACAGCCTGGTTTTCCAGCACACGCCGCGATCGCTGAGTCAGGGCGATCTGCCGATGCAGACCATCCAAGCCGTGTGAGAGTTTGCAGTACCTCAGTCACCCGTTCATTGGGAATATCGGGGAGAATCACCGTTTGCCAAGGTGTTAATCGAAGATCACCACTCCCAAACGTTTCAGACAATTGCACCATTCCTAACAGTTGAGCCGCCGTCAATTGCCCTAATTGCAGACTAATGCCAACGTAAGACAATCCCAGTTGTTGCTGAGGGTGAATGCCTAGATGCCCATAGGGTTTGGTTGGAGACAGCATTGGGCAATGGGTCATCTGACGAAGCGGCTGCGGAAGATAATTATTGACCTGCTGAAGATAGTATTCCACGCCCCAATCTTGCAGGAGATGTTTCATGCGCGGTTTTTTCGCCGATTTGGCAGCCTGATTCACATAGTCCAGATAAGCGGTTGCGATCGCCGCTACCACAGGCACACAGTCATCTGGCTCAATCAACACTGGGATGTTACACAATTGCTTATCCGCTCCCAATGCCAATCGAAAATATACATCGGCTGGGGTGATTGAATCATTTACTGGACGCTCAACCAAAACCGCCGATAGCTGAATCTCGTTGTAGCGGTGTTCCCAGGGAATAGTGGAACGAGTGCCAACGCCAACTGCACCGCTGCCATCAATCCCCACGCTAAACTTGGCGGGCAATCCAGCCAGTGCTGGATGACTCTGAATGTAAGTATCCAATGCTTTGACTAGCGGACGGGTATCAATCAGTTCGAGCGGGTCAATCCCGGCGGTGGGGCTAGCCATCACGTTACGCAGATGATCGACACTGGGATTTTGAGCCGCTAAGCCAAGGTCTTGCAAAGTCTGAAAAACTTTGGGAGTCGGCGGATGAGTCGAGCGAATTTGCAGGTTTGCTCGATTCGTGACTTGAATCGTTTCGCTACCCCACGGATCGACAACAGTGGCGAGTTCTGTAAAAAGTTCCGCGATCGCCCGTCCCTGCTGCTGATTCAGCAAGCCACCGGGTGTGCGGATACGAACTAAAAATCCATCTTGAGCCGGGGTTCCATAGAATAAACCCGGACAACTATTCGGTTCAGCTAACCAATTCAGCATTTTTTCCTTCTCTGTGCGACGCAGAGAATCGACAGTCTTGTGTCTTTTTAAACAAGCTTGAGGTTGGCATTCTGACTCAATCAATTTTGGATTTGAGATTTTGAACCTTGAATTGAAATTGGGTTAGCCGCTTCCAATCAAACTCTAAAATCGCCAATCTAAAATCGCATTACAGTTGCGGCACAGTACCGGAATCACACCGGACTTTCCCACCTTCAAGTCACAGCAGCATAGCATAGACGATGTGATACCTTTATTCCTCCAACCTTTCTTAAAACATGAGCAGCCTTAAAACATGAGCAGCAGAGATGTTAGGCAAAAATGGCTAGCCATCGTCGGCATCGGTGAAGACGGGCTAGAAGGGTTGAGCTTGGTGGGGCGATCGCTTCTCGCTCAAGCCACTGTCATAGTCGGGGGCGATCGCCATTTGGCAATGTTGCCCCCAGACGATACACGAGCGCGCATCCGTTGGACTTCGCCCATTGAAGACTCAGTGAATCAAATCATTCAGCGTCGCGGACAGGCAATGTGTGTGTTGGCAAGTGGTGATCCGATGTGCTACGGCATTGGCGTGACTTTGACTCGTCGGATTGCGATCGCAGAAATCACCATCGTTCCGGCTCCCTCCGCTTTTAGCCTTGCCTGTGCCCGTTTGGGCTGGTCGCTGGCAGACACAGAAACCCTCAGCCTCTGCGGTCGTGATCCGGCTCTGTTGAGTGCGATGCTCTATCCAGGGGCGAGATTATTGGTATTAAGTGCAGACCAATCGACTCCGGCAATGGTTGCCCAACTGTTGACCCAAAAAGGCTTTGGCGATAGTCAAATCACCGTTCTAGAACGCATGGGCGGCACCCAAGAACGCATCACCGACGGCATTGCTTCCACCTGGACTGCCGCTGACCTCGCTGACCTCAACACGATCGCGATTCATGCCCACTTCGCTCCTCCACCCGTCCACCCGTCCACCCTTCTCCCCGGACTTCCCGACATTGCCTACCACCACGACGGGCAACTCACCAAGCGCGAAGTTCGCGCCATTACCCTCTCGGTGCTTGCGCCCTTACCCGGACAATTGCTCTGGGATGTGGGCGCAGGCTGCGGCTCGATCGCGATTGAGTGGCTGCGGAGCGATCGCCGCTGTCGAGCGATCGCCATTGAACAGCACCCGACGCGCCTGCAATACATTGCTGATAATGCGATCGCCCTCGGAACTCCCACCCTCACCATCATTGCCGGAGCCGCCCCGATCTCCCTCAAAGGATTACCCGAACCCGATGCGATTTTTATTGGCGGTGGCTTGACCACACCAGAATTGTTTGAAACTTGCTGGCAAGCTCTTCGTCCGGGAGGTCGCCTAGTTGCCAATGCCGTCACCGTTGAAAGCGAACAGATGCTATTCCAGTGGCAGCGTCAGCTAGGCGGCGAACTCAGCCGAATTGCCATTCAGCGGGCAGAACCGGTTGGCAAATTCTTGGGCTGGAAGGCAATGGCTCCAATCACACAATGGGCTGTGGTGAAGGATTAAAAGACCAAAAGAAAGACTGATGCGATCGCCCCAATCACCATAGCTGAGAAGGTTTGCATCCAGATGTCGCTAGAATTGTCTGATATATATTCAGATATGCACCTTGAGTTAGCGCAATGGCAACCCAGCAATTTAAGCGGCGATCGCTCAATTTAGTCAAATTTTATCGGTGAAATATCCGTTTGGCGCGAGCAGCATTTGGGAAAGCAATGGATCTATATTTCACGGCACTATTAAAAGAGCAACAATGGCAGTAGTAATTGCAGGTGAGCGTAGCGGTGTCGGCAAAACCACCGTCACGCTGGCGCTATTGGCGGCGCTAGGTCGGCGTGACCCAGCGCGGGTACAGTCGTTTAAAGTCGGACCCGACTACATCGACCCGATGTTTCATCAGTTTGTCACGGGGCGCGCCTGTCGCAATCTCGATCCCGTTCTCACCTCTGAATCCTATGTGATTGAGTGTTTTCAGCAGCACTGCCAAACCGCTGACTATGCCCTGGTAGAAGGCGTAATGGGATTATTTGATGGGGTGACGGGCAAAGATGATTGGGCAAGCACAGCGCATATTGCACGGCTACTGGGATTACCGATCGCTCTAGTCCTCAATTGCAGCAGCACCTCCCGCTCGATCGCCGCGATCGCTCATGGTTACACCACTTTTGATCCCCGATTAACCTTTGCTGGAGTGATCTTAAATCGCGTTGGCAGTGATCGCCACCTCGAACTCCTCCAAGATGCGATCGCACCGCTCAACCTGCCGATTCTCGGAGTTCTGCGACGGCAAGACGAAATCACCATTCCCGATCGCCATCTCGGACTGATCCCTACTGCTGAACTCCCCCAACTGAGAACCGTAATCGATCACCTCGCCCACCTCGGCGAAACCTGCTTCAACTGGGACATCCTCTCGCCGCTGCTTCACGCCCCTTCCTCTATCCCTCCACCCCTCCACCCCTCCACGCCTTGCCCCTCTCCTCCACGCCTTGCCATTGCCCGCGATCGCGCCTTCAGCTTTTACTACGCCGACAATCTAGATTTGCTGCAAGCCGTCGGATTTGAACTCGTGGAATGGAGTCCAATTGGCGATCGCACCCTGCCAGAAAACATCCACGGTCTCTACTTTGGGGGCGGCTTTCCAGAGGTGTTTGCAGCAGAATTAAGTGACAATCAAACGGCGCGTCAGGCAGTGAAAGCAGCGATCGCGTCAGGAATGCCTACCTATGCCGAATGTGGAGGATTGATGTATTTGTGCGATCGCATTATTGATTTTGAGGCGACGGCGTATCCGATGGTGGGAATTTTGCCGACGGGCGCACAGATGGGTAAACGGCTAACTTTGGGCTATCGACAGGCAACCGCTGAGCGATCAACTCCCATCATCGAAACAGGTGAAATCATTTGGGGACACGAATTTCATCGCTCTCACTTGACCATTGAGCCAAAACAGCCTGTGTTTGCCATGCAAAACTACGACGGCACATTGCATCAAACTGAAGGTTGGCAACGGTTTCAGGTTCATGCCTCTTATCTGCATCTCCACTTTGGCAATAAGCCTCTGCTAATCCAGCGCTTGCTTCAACAGTGCCAGAAGTATCAAGCACTATAAAGGTTTCGGGCGTTGCTGAATGCAAGTATGATGCTTCACTGTAGAGTTAGGTCTTGTGCCTACCCTGAAGGGGATAGCGGGCAACCCCAAGGGATTTTCTCTACAAATTTCATCCCCAGTTCAGCAATGCCAGGTTTTGATGTACCTTGGTTTATCGTGGGGTTAACTATTGCAATTAATGTGCAGCCCTCTTAAGCAAACTGGTTATCCGGCGATCGAATCTTCTAAAATTTTCTGTAACTATCCGTCTATTCATCAAACCTATGACCATTAAAATTATTGCCTTTGCTGGCAGTGCCCGGACTGACTCATTTAACAAAAAGCTAGTGAAAATTGCGGCTGATGGCGCAAAAGCGGCAGGAGCGGAGGTGACTTATGTGGATTTCAAAAATCTACCGATGCCGCTCTATGATGAAGATTTGGAAGCCGCTGAGGGATTGCCCAAGACCGTAATCCAGTTCAAAGCGTTGCTAAAAGAGCATCAGGGATTTTTGATCGCTAGCCCAGAATACAACAGTTCAATTTCGCCGCTGCTCAAAAATGCGATCGATTGGGCATCTCGACCTGCGCCGGACGAAGCGCCGCTGGTTTGCTTTCGAGATAAAGTTGCGGTGCTAATGGCAACTTCACCGGGCGGACTGGGTGGATTGCGGGGACTGATCCATGTGCGATCGATTTTGCAAAATATCGGCGTGTTGGTGCTGCCTGAGCAAAAAGCCATCTCCAACGCCTACCAAGCATTTGATGAAACAGGCAATCTGAAAGATGAAAAGCAGCGCACCGATATCCACAATTTGGGTAGGAAGCTGGCGGAGATCGCCGCAAAGTTAACAAATTAGGTGAGAATCTTGACCGTGCCAGTATCTAAGTCATAGCGACCGCCCACAATTTTTAGATCGCCCGATCGCAGCCGTTCAGTCAACACAGGCGATCGCTTTAACCGTTCAATTTGATAATGCACATTGGCAATCACGGCATTATCCACCACATCGCCCGACAGCCTCTTCACCTGGTCTACCGCCGGCAAAATTGCTTTTATAAAGCTGCCAATCTCCCCTGGTAGCAGTTCATTTTTGACGGCGGCAGTTACGGCTCCACAGCGCTCGTGACCCAGCACCAGCACCACTGGCGTACCCAGCAGGGCAACCGCATATTCAATGCTGCCGATCGTTTCTGGCGTAGCAATATTTCCCGCAACGCGAATATCAAAAATATCGCCAATGCCTTGGTCAAACAAAAGCTCGACGGGCACCCGCGAATCGGCACAAGCCAAAACAGTAGCAAAGGGATGCTGCACCTGAGCAAGCTCCAGCATTCGGGCGTGAGATTGATGAGGATATTGCGGATGGTATTGCGTGAACCGTCGATTGCCTGCAAGCAATTTTTGTAGGGCTGCATCTGGCTTAGATAAAGTATCAACAGGCAACTCAGCGGCTTCTGCCTGCTTCACACACCACCCTAAATCGCTAGTAGCGGCAAGGATAAAGGGTGCCGTAGCGCTTAGCTTTAGAAAGTGGCGGCGATCGATAAAATGATTTTTAACGTTCATATTTTTATTTTACTTCGGAGAGAATGCCCTCACCCTCAACCCCTCTTCCACCGGAGAGGGGAGCAATAAACTTTTACTCTTTATTCTTAGGGAAAAGGCTTTTAGGTACTTCCGGTTCCTTCTCCAATCGGGAGAGGGCAGATCCAAGAGATTCAACACATCCCGCTTCTACAGAGAGGCAACACACCTCATTGAGCGAATTTCCATCACTTCTGAGATGTAACAAGTCCCCCCAAATTTGTTGAGCAAGGGAGTGATGTTTTCAACTACAGGCTTAAGCAAGTCGGGCATACAAAACGCGATGATATAAACATTGTCTAGCATTGTCATATCAAGATCTTCGTTCCCTTCGCGCAATCCTTTTCCGGCAACGTTGCGAATTACCGCATGACCATGAACGCCTGATTTGTCTAAGCTATCCAAAATTTTGCCAAGTTCAAATGAGTTGGCAATAATTTCAATTCTTTTAACAGTGTGCATACTATCATCTCCAGAACTGATCAATGACGTATAAATAAAGCGGAATGCCGACAGTAATATTGAATGGAAACGTGACAGCTAAAGCAGTTGAAACATAGAGACTAGGGTTTGCTTCAGGCACCGTAAGCCGCATGGCTGCGGGAACGGCAATGTAAGAAGCGCTGGCACACAATACCGCGAACAAGAGGGCATTTCCCTGTTGCATTCCGATCAATTTGGCGATCGCGATGCCAATTCCAGCATTGAGTATAGGAATCAGTATGGCAAATGAGATCAGGAAAAATCCGGTTTTTTGCAAGTCTTTAATTCTTCGAGCGGCAACCAGCCCCATATCTAGCAAAAAGAAAGTAAGCAGCCCGTAGAACAGCCCTTGAGCAAAAGGCTCCATCACCTTCCAGCCATGTTCTCCGCTTAAAACCCCAATTAACAAGCTGCCGACCAGGAGAAAAACTGAACTGTTCAAAAACGCATCTCGCAGCACTTCAGACCAGGCGAACTCTCGCTTCTCGTCGGCTGCAAATAGGTTTACCAAAATCAAACCAACAATAATGGCTGGCGATTCCATTAGCGCTAGAGCCGCGACCATGTAGCCATCAAACCCAATGCCTAACTCGGTTAGAAATGAACTGGCTGTGATGAAAGTGACTGCACTAATGGAGCCATAGGTCGCCGCGATCGCCGCCGCATCATAATGATCAAGCTTCAGCCGCAAAATAAAGAAGGTATAAACTGGCACAAAACACGCCATCAAAATTGCAGCGACAAGCGCAAGAACCACTTCTTGCGTGATTCCACTTTTGATCAATTCGACTCCACCCTTGAACCCGATCGCAAACAAAAGATATAGCGAAAGAATCTTAGGAACTGGCGGGGGAATTTCTAAATCCGACTTGACGAGAACCGCTGTTATTCCTAAAAAGAAAAACAGGATAGGCGGATTAAGAATGTTGGAGATGATTAAGCTACCATCCATGTCCATTCCTCCCAAAGCCAATCAATCCAGGCATTCAAAAAACGGTGCATTTCAAAGATATTGATGTAACGGTTGACTCATGATGTATCGCGATCGTCACCTGATGTCAATTAAATTAGGTTATGGCAGTCTTCAATTTAAGTTTTGGCTACGTTCAACCCGCAGGGTTTAGTGTGTTTCGGCTACGCTCAACACTCCTACTCGGTTTATAGCACTTTAATTGCCAGGTTAATAACTGACAACTTGATTGACTAGCTCACTAAAGAACTGGGTGAACGCGATTTTGAAACAAGCTTGTCTAATTCTGCCCGCAAAACTTCTCGTTGATAGATTCCCTCCATCCGATGATGGAGTTTGCCGCCTTCAAATAAAAGTAGGGTCGGCAAGGTTGTAATCCGGTATCGACTGGCTAGTTTTAGATTTTCGTCAGCGTTGATCCCTACCAGCTTTAGGGAACTGCCACATTCGGATTGAAACCGCGAGAGGAGGGGTTCAATCACTCGGCAAGGACCGCACCAAGGGGCACCAAAATGAACTAGGACGGGAGAAGAGGAATCTAAAACTTCTTGGTCAAAAGATTGTTCGCCCATGTTTTTATGATTGGTTGATTGATGAAATGTTGTTTCTAAAAAATGCTTGGGATCATCCTACCAGTCTATGCTTCCTGTTGCACTAATCATTATGGAGTGTGCCCATCCCAGCAGTAGAATAAACGCCGCAACTCCAAAATAAGAAAGCCGAAAAAATTCGCCTACTTCAAGCGTTTGCTTGCCTTGAGCGATCGCCCAAAATGGGATCACCGAAGTTCGTGCTTTCACCGCTTCAAACGCGGCACCATACCGAGCCAACAAGCGGCGATCGCCGTGCCACACGCCAAATAGGTGATGCAACACCAGCCCAATTGAGGTGAAAATCGTAAACGTCGTGCCTAGCCAAAGGGTATGGGCAACGCACCAAATCACCTGCCCCACCATTTGAGGATGACGAGTAATACGAATGATCCCCGTTTCGTAAAGATGCACAGCAGGTTTCTGGATTGCCGCAATTTCTAGAAGGTTGAATGTGGCGGGATAAAGAAACAGAAATGAAATAGCTGACAAAATCCAAACCAGCGGCTGCACTCCAGCAACGCCTTGCACTTGCCAAAGTTGCAGTCCCTCATAGCGATGATTAATGAAATAAATAATCAGCACGACTGCCAGTGGCAAACTGACGAGGGCAAATACTATCCGATATGCTCGTGCGCCCACTTTTTTTTCAGCCCAAGGACGCAGTGCCGCCAATCCGCTGTGGGCGATCGCAAATATTACCAACAAACCCAGCATGATGAAGTGACTGGGCGTTAACCAACTGAAGGTCATTAGGGATCGAAACTAGAGTATAGGGATCAGTGTACAAGACCCATTCAGCGGATTCCCATTAACGAGGAATTTCCCGTGGAAAAAAGCGTCCTTGAAGCGCGTAGGATAACAACCCACTGTATTCTTGCAGGGTCAGCATGGTTTTTTGGCGGCGGTTTAGTGCTTCAGGCAGCGGGCTAGGATATGGCAGCACCGTAAACCCAATGCTTTGAAAGGTGAGCAGCGATCGCATCAGGTGAGGCGGATCGGTCACCAGCAAAATTTGGCGAATGCTGCGGGGAAAAAGTGCCGCAGCCGTAAACGCAGCATTCTCTTCGGTCGTTTTAGAGCAAAATTCACCATCCACCGCCGCGTCAGGAATGCCTCTCTGTTTCAGCTCACGGACAATCTTAAGATACTCTTGATGATTTCCACTGACAAAGATCAGCGGTGCGCGCTGGCTTTGCCAAAGGGTTGCAGCCGTTTCTGCGCGTTGGGGTGCGAAAAATTCGCCTCGTCCTAAAATGACGATCGCCTCAGCCGATTTTCCCGTATCGGCGGGAACTAGCCCCACTAATCCTTGATAAGCGAGGGCTAATCCGGGCGAGGAGAGCAACAATAAACCACTGAGAAAAATGCCGATCAGAATGGATAGGAGCGATCGCCGCCAGCTAAACTGCTTAGAAAGTCGCCGTACTTTAAACCATCTGAGCAGCCCAAAATAACCAAGGGCAAATAAAACTAGACAACCATTAAATACTGGCTGAATAGAGAAGGAAACTAAATCACCTAACCCTTGGCTAATAGAATTTTTGAGAGTGAGCCAAGATTGCACCGACGAGGGACAGGAACTAATATCCAGCATGGTTTGATGGGTAGAGTTTCGTTTAGCACAGAAATCAAAGCACCGACTTCACTATAGTGTGGACAGGAATCAGCCGGTTGTAGACAAGCCGACGATGTTTTTGAAGATTCCATCCAGAAAACTACGGTAGGATCGGCTAATAGATCCTTATTTTCAGTGAACGAGCTATGGCTGACGCGATTCGTGAAACGATTCCCACGGGAATCGCCCCTTTATCTGAACGCTCGACCCAATCCAATGCTCCCAAGCCTGCCTATTTTGCCATTCGGATCGCGCCCCTTTCATTAGAAGAGGTTTATATATTGGCGGACGATCCTGCAAATGGGGCGATCGTGGTGATGAGCGGCATGGTCAGAAACAACACCGAGGGCAATGCCGTTGTGGCGTTGGAATATCAAGCCTATGAGCCAATGGCGCTGCAAGTGTTTAAGCAAGTTGCTGCCGATATTCAAACCACATGGATCGATGTCACGAGTGTGGTGATTCACCATCGGGTAGGGCGGTTGTATGTTGGCGAAATTAGTGTGCTAGTGGCGGTGGGTTGCCCCCATCGGTCGGAGGCGTTTGCCGCCTGCAAGTATGCGATCGATACCCTCAAACACAATGCCCCCATTTGGAAAAAAGAACATTGGGCAGATGGCTCCACTAGCTGGGTTAGCATTGGTGCGTGTGAACAGCCGGATGCAACTTGCTAACGCGATCGCCCTGATTTTCGCGGGTTAAAAGTGCTTTAATTGACCCGTGTAAATCTCCAGTAAAATTGGAAGGTGCTACTTTAATCACCGAAATTATGCGTGTATTTATATTGTTGTTTAATGCCGGAACCGATAATGAAGGTCTTCATAGCCTTCAAATTGGGGAATATAACGTTGTGTTGATGTTTGAAGAAGAAGATGATGCAACTCGCT
>CASBQE010000444.1 GCA_949127665.1 Synechococcales cyanobacterium PMM_0083 | reverse complement strand
GTACGGAGAGTTGTCCATGTTATTTAATCCGTGATCCTTAAATCGAATTCAGTTGGGGTTGTAGCTCAGCAGGATAGAGCGGTCGCCTCCTAAGCGACAGGTCGCGCGTTCGAATCGCGCCAGTCCCGTTAAGAAAGTTCAAAATCGTTGAGGAGCTTGCTTTGCAAGGGTTTTACGCTGTCCTGATAGCCCTTGTCCTGTTCAGCACCCAACCAAGAAGTGTTTAATTTAAATACAAAGTTTATTTAATTAATTTTGTATAACTTGCACCGTAGAGGGAGGAATTAATCCAAAAAAAGCTTTAAGGTACCAGGTATATAAGAATGTTTGATTTATTAAACTTTAATCTGAGAGGTCTACCTCATCGCCAAGCGATCGCTTCAGATACTACCTGCAAAGATTCAACACGCAAAACGCGCCTTTGCCCTCAAGGGATGGACTCAGGACAACCTAGCAGGGGAGGTGAACTTAAAAACACGTCAACCGATTTGGCGATTTTTTACTGGGAAGCCGGTTGAGCGTCATATTTTTTTAGAAATTTGTTCGGTGCTGGAGTTAGATTGGCGTGAGATTGTCGTTGATCCGCCCGCAGAATTTCCTGAAATCGAGGGATCGGTTCACGTTCCCCCATCAGCCCTAGATATCCTAGTGCAAGACGCGCGATCGCAGCGTCGGGGCAAAATTCAAGATCAGTGCGGCATCCTGCAACTCTTAGACATCAGCCATCCCGTCAGCCTGGATGATATTTATATTGATGTCAATGTTTTGGAAGCCATTGCCAGTCAACAGCAGTTAGAGCTGACGAATCTACAACATCTTGAACCCAAAAATTTCGATCGCGTCGGCTTGGGTGATGTTGCCCAGGCACAAATACTCGGCGTGACGGCTGTAGAAAACTACACGAAGATCAGGGTGCTAGGCAAACCGGGTTCTGGCAAAACTACGTTCTTGCAATATCTTGCCGTTCAGTGCAATCAAGCAGAGTGGGAATCAGAGCGAGTTGCGATCTTTGTCACGCTGAGGCATTTTGTCGAAAATGCTAGAATTAGCGGCGAATTTAGCTTATTAAACTACCTGCGCCAAGAGTTGCTCACCGATGGCATTACCGATCCCTCAGTGATTGAGACGTTGCTGCAAGCGGGTCGGGTGTTGCTGTTGCTGGATGGGGTTGATGAAGTGCTTCAGGAAGAAAGCGTTGTAGTCCTCAAAGAAATTCGTCGATTTTCAGATAAATATTATAAGAATCGGTTTGTAGCGACCTGCCGTACCGCCGCTCGAAAGCTGAGCTTACGCGGTTTTGCCGATGTGGAGGTCGCTCCATTTACCCAAGCTCAAATTGTGGCATTTGCCCAAAAATGGTTTGTGGCGTTTACCAAAACGACTGCTTCGGCAGGGGGGCAGCAGTCTGATCAGTTTATTGAAAAGCTGGACTTGCCGGAAAACTGGCAGTTTCGTCAACTGATGGTGACTCCTCTGTTTTTGCATATGGCTTGTTGGGTGTTTCAGGGTGAGGGTAGATTTCCGACAAAGCAGACAGATTTTTATAAAGAAGGGTTAGATCTACTGCTAGGCAAATGGGATGAGGCGAGAGGGGTGGAACGAGATGAGGCGTATCAAGGGTTTCGCCTGCCCCAAAAGCTGAAATTGCTGAGTCAGATTGCAGCAGCGACCTTTGAACAGGGTCACTACTTTTTTGACCAACGGACGCTTGAGCAATACATTGAGGACTATATTCGGCATCTGCCCAATGCCTCGACCGATGACGAAGAACTGCACCTCGAAAGTGAAGCGGTGCTGAAGGCGATCGAATCGCAACATGGATTAATCATCGAACGGGCGCGGGGCATTTTCTCGTTCTCCTATGTGGCGTTTCAAGAATATTTCACGGCACGTAATATTGTTGCTAGCCACAACCTCCAATCCCTAGATCAGGCATTGGGTGGCTTGGTCAGCCACATCACCGATCCCCACTGGCGGGAAGTTTTTTTGTTGACGGCTGCCATGCTTCGGAGTGCTGATTCGTTGGTGCAGTTGATGAAGCAGCAAATTGATGCCCTAGTTGGCGAAGATCCGTATCTGCAAGAGTTTTTGGTATGGGCAAGTCGAAAGTCGCAAATTATCCCAGCCGAAACTCAAGATGCCACGGTTCGAGCCTTTTACCTGGCGCTGGCTCGAACCCCTCACATCGCATCTGATTTTGCGCTTGCCTGCACGCTCGATCAGGGAATGTTTTTGGATACTGCATTGGATGATGTGTTGCAATCCTGTGCGATCGCCCAAAGCCCAGATTTTGCCCACGCTCATCTGTGTGGCAACGCCCTCAGCAATATTTTAGGCATCGTGCTGGATGCTGGCTTGCATAAATCGCTGCAACAACTCCAAGATGAATTCCCAGATATTGATCAAAGCCAGCCACGGTTTCAGGCATGGTGGCAGGATCATCATGGCGCTTGGGAAGAACGCCTCAAAAGTGATATCAATAGCTATCGACAGATTCACCAGCACTGGCAGTTTAGCCCCGAACAACAGCAAGTGCTGCAACGCTATTATGCTGCCAATCAACTGCTGCTCGACTGTCTGCATAGCAACTGTGAGATAACGATGGCAATTCGGCAGAATATTGAAGCAAATTTATTGTTGCCTCAGAAAGAATTAGAAGCACGGGAATGGCAATAAATCTAAAATTGAGGTTTTTGCAAATAAATGTAAACTTCTTAAACAAATCAAACAAATCAAACAAATCAAACAAATCAAACATTGCTCGACCAGTAGTCAAACTTGATTTCAAACATCTGATCGTTATCCTAGTTAGAACATGCTCATTGAGGCTAGCCGTAAGCATCACAGAGAAAATATACCCGGTGACAGAACTAGAATTCGGAGTTTCATTTTAAAATGAATGCTTTATTGCATCATTCAATCCCAATGTCAAAGCATCTCAAACTCGATCGCAGCCAACAGTTGATCTCTACAGTGGCGATCGCGCACTCTATGAATACCCGACATACTTGCCCATTCTGTTCTAGGGTTTTGCTGCGCCATATGCGCTTGGGCGGACTTTACTGGCGCTGTGACCATTGTTATGAGGACATGCCCATTTTATAAAGTCAAGGGCGATCGCGGCAAAAGTCACCTTTTGGTTATCCACCGTCTTAGTATCCACAGTTTTTATAGTTAGAGGTGAAAATGTCCCACGGATTAGTCAATCTAACGTTGCCATCAGTTCTTCAAGAGATTGAATATGTTTTAGAGGAATACCCTGAACATCCGTATCAAACTGCTTTTGCACTGCCTGAATTGCACCAAAAGCTGGTTGCCCATATTCTCAGCAATGTCCCCAACCGCTATGTTGTCGAAGGGGCACAAGAAACATTTGGCAAACCTAAAGCTCACGCCTCTTCTCCTTTGCAGGAGCGACTACGCATGGAAATGGTGATTCGTGCCGGTATTTTGCATATCCTGCGCGAAAATGCCGACTGGCTCAGCCGCAATTTGTCAAGTGTTTAGATTGATGCAAATAGATTGATGCAAAGACGGGTGTATTTTATTGCTAGTTGCGATCTCTGACTTTTCTCTAGAATTAGTAAAACCCTCAAATCTTTTGATTTGAGGGTTTTTTCAAAGCAACATCTGAAGCTCTTTCTAAGCCATTCAATTGATGGGATGGGAGATCGCCGAGGTTTGGGCAGAAGGTGCTTGTGAATTAATACTGAGTGTGGAGACCCAAGAGAAGCAAGAAATCAACAGTAGAAATCCGAAGAGTGCAGCAGTCGTTTGCATAAAGAGAGGAAGTTGCGATCGCTCTGCTGCTGAAACTTGAACGATAGACAAAGGGTCTGGTGAGACTGAGATTTTTCTAGCTAGCTTTACGTGCTTAATCATCCTGAAAGCCTTGATGCTTGAAGTGACAAATTACAGCTTGAAATGCAGAGTTTAATAATGTATTAATTTTGCAGAACACATTTTGGGCAATGAGGATTATTAGGTTTATGCCAGCCCTCACAGTTACTTTAAGCGATCGCAAAATTAGTATCACAAGCTACTATTTTGACGATGATTGCCACTATAAACATGGTTCTCATGTAGTTCCAGCCTAGTGAATGAAAGAACTCTGGTTTCTGCGTAAGTCTTGCTTAAATGGGTCTAAATGTAGCAAGAATGCCCCGGTGGAGGATTGAATCATTTGCCAATATCGGGTATGTAAATTCATACGCCGCATAAATCGGGCTTCGCTGGCTTGAGCTTCATTAAGGATGGATATGACTGAATTGTTGCTGATGAGTATAAGTTCTTTTCAGGCGGGAAGTAGGATGCTGCCTTTAGCGATGCATATTCCTGATGGTTTTTTGAGTTTGCCAGTGATATTGGTAACGTGGATATTGGCGATCGCCCTAATTGCAATCTGTTTGAAGCGCGCCCAATTTGAATATCAAGAGCGCACGGTGCCCTTAATGGGAGTTTGTGCAGCCTTTATTTTTGCGGCACAAATGATCAACTTCCCAATTCCCGGCGGCACCTCTGGGCATTTGCTGGGCGGCACCTTGGCTGGAGCCTTGCTGGGTCCTTGGGCTGGCTCTCTGGTTATGGTCGTGGTTTTTATGGTGCAGGCATTTTTGTTTCAAGATGGCGGCATCACGGTTTTGGGAGCCAACATCGTCAATATGGGCTTGATTGGCACGTTCGGCGGCTATTACCTCTATGCAGCCATTCGGAAGTCCTTGGGATGGAACAGCTTGCGGGGAATTGGGGTAGGAGCGGCAGTGGCAGCCTGGGCAAGTGTTGTGGTTGGCTCCATTATTTGTGCCTTTCAGCTAGCTATCTCTGGAACGGTGCCGTTACCCGTGGCGCTGTCGGCTATGGCATCTTGGCATGTATTGATTGGGATTGGCGAAGCGTTAATTACGGTGACTGCGCTGGGGTTCATCTATCGAACTCGCCCCGACTTAATCTATAAAGCGCCCAAAAAGGCGATCGCCAATCGTTCAATGGCATCGCGCTAAGGGTGAAATCTAGTTTTAAGTTTTTACTTGAATTGTCAAACATTTAAGCAAAACAGGACTTACATTTTGACCAAAACCTCGGAGGTTTAAGCCACCATGTTGGTCACGATGCTTGATTCCTGGTTAAAATCTCCGAGGTTTGCGTAAGTCTACAAAAGTTTAAAAAGAGGATTGATAGCGTGTCTGATTCATCTCGAAATAGAAATGTGACGTTTGCATTGATTGGGCTGGGAATCGCCTTGGCGATCGCCACCTTCCTATCGCCGTTTGCCAGTCAAAACCCAGATGGGCTAGACCGGGTCGCCCAAGATCACAAGTTTGATACGAAAGCAGCGGCAGAAACTCCGGCAAAGCAGCTACCGTTTTATCAAGTGTTTGAAGAATATGCGCTGCGGGGCGTGCCTAAAGAGATTGCAACGCCTCTCGCCGGAATCATTGGCACCTTAGCCGCGTTTGGTTTAGCTTGGGGCATTGGCAAAGTGGTCGTGCGGAATTCGGGCGTTCCGCCAGAAGATGACAGCACCTCTCCAGATTAAGCGAGAAAACTTTAGCTCATGCTGCTACATATTGGTGCATTTCGGTTGGATGTTGATAGTGAACGGCGATCGCCTTGGCATGATTTGATTCCGTCTACACGGGTGCTATGCATGGTGCTGATGGTATTTGCGATCGCGCTTACCCCGAATGGACAGTGGAAAACCTGGGGACTGTATGGATTGGGTATCGTCACGTTGGTCATCCTCAGCCAGGTGACGTTTAGCGCGTTGGCAAAGCGGGTGGGGGTAGAGTTTATCTTTATTGGAGTAGTGCTGCTAGGAACGCTGTTTCAACGCAGTGGTGAGGTGGTCTGGCAGTGGGGCTGGTTCCAAGTCACTACGGTTGGGTTAACCAATCTTGTCAGTGTGGCACTCAAAATGTTACTTTCCTTAACAATGGTAAACATTTTGATTTTGACTACTCCTATTCCGGCATTGCTGCACGCGATCGCCACCTTGCGAGTGCCACCCTTGCTAGTCGCAATCATGGCATCCATGTATCGCTACATTGCGGTGCTAGCGGATGAGTTCCAATCTATGCGGCGGGCGGCGTTGTCGCGTAATTTAATGAACAGCCGTAAAACTCAGCGCTTGGTCATTGGCAATATGGTTGGGTCGTTGTTTATTCGGACTTACGATCGCGGAGAGCGGGTACATCAGGCGATGTTGGCGCGGGGCTATACCGGGCTGTTTCCTCAAGCAGAAATACCCAAAGGTAGCTGGCGAGATGGAGTTGCAATCACGATGGTTGCTGCCCTGGCGATCGCAGGGCAAATGTTCTATATCCAAGGTCGCTAGCGATCGCGATACCCCAAAACTATGCATCACAATCCGATTACGATTGAAAACCTCAGCTATGCGTATCCCGATGGCACGGAAGCGCTGCACCAAATTGACCTATCCATTCACGCAACGGAGCGCGTTGCT
>CASBQE010000443.1 GCA_949127665.1 Synechococcales cyanobacterium PMM_0083 | reverse complement strand
TAATGCTTAAGCAATGCCATAGGAAGGGGCAAACCCTATAGACTGAAGAAAGTTCACTGTGGGCGTGAAATTCATGCTGCTTCAGCCTTTAACGAACAATTTAACGCTACGTCGGGCGATCGCCGCCGATAGCAACTGGGCAGCGCCACTGCTTTTTTCGATTTGCCCTGCTTTATTTAGCTACATTTTTGCTGCGTCTTCTGAACAAGCTCAAGACGTTTTGCAGCAGGCATTTGCTTATCCTAGCCATTCATTTAGCTATGAGCATACCTGCGTTGTAGAAATTCAAGGGCAACCTGTGGGACTGATGATTGGCTATCCCGCTGAGATCAAGCGACACGCGGATGGCAAAGTGCATGGGGTGATGGCTCGCATTACTCCACTTAGGAAGCTGCCAAAAATTTTAGTCAATGTTGCCGACTTCAACCGGATTAAGCAAGATATTTCCTTGGAAGATTACTACCTGCTGGGAATTAGCGTTTTGCCAGAATTTCGTAATCAGGGATTAGGAACCTATCTGTTAGCTCAAATCGAGTCGCAAGCTCAGGCTGTTAACTGCCAAGCAATTTGCCTCGATATTACTTACATCAATGCTCGTGGGCGTAAGTTTTTTGAACGAAACGGCTATCGCGTCACGCTGAGCAAAACCAGCGATCGCTTCGAGCAATTTACCCGCTCAGGCGGCATCCATCGCATGGTCAAACATCTTGTGGAGCCGATGTAATATCTGAGTATTTATTTCAAGTGCCTTAAGCGTGGATAGGCACAGCGGCATCCACAGGAATTTCAATCCAAAACTCTATGAGGAGAATACTTTGGGGATGTTCCTGGAAGTTTTTCACAAAAGTGCCGTCGGAGTCGGGAAGTTGAGTGTGGTCTGGAAAGGCAGACCCAATATCCGCTGAAAAAGAGGTGGAAGTCATGGCAAACATCGCCCTGGGGTAGCCAATTGTTTCTTACTGTACTGGGGTTTCAAAAGAATGCCGATTGCGATCGCGATTTTATAGATAACCACTGCATAAAACTTGAGTAGGCAAGCGATGGATTAGTAGAGCGAAATGCGCCAGTAGATCACAAGCTGGACAACGCTCCATTAATCCTTTAGCCCCCTTACCATCATGTTTGCAACTTCTCAAGACCAAGCTCAACTCAACGCTTTCGGAACCTCTAGCCTCGCTGCTCCCCTTCAAGCTGATGCTTTGGTGCCCCAAACCAGCACCGCACATGGACTAACCGACCCGAATCAGCTTTCTCGTATGGTTGGCTCCAGTGCTTTGCCGTTGAACAGCAATCATAATCAAAACCTGGGCAACTGGCGCAATGCCCTTGGCGACGGTGCATTTGGTAGACGCAGTTTCCGCTCTGGCAGTTCCAACCACTCTAATCCTAGGCAGATGGACGCTGAGGAACTCTACAGCAATACCGCAGGTGAATTGAGCAACCTGGGCGTGTTTGGGTTGTCGCCAGTTCCCTCGGCTCCCTCGCCTGGAGTCGGCATAACGATCACTGATTTCATTGGCAATGACCTACGAACCGCTTACAACATTGGCGATGTGAATAATTTCAACTTTAGTTGGGGTGATTCGGTGAGCAGTAGCGATCGCTATGATTTCTATCGCTTCCGGCTTGACAACGCCGCTACCGTCAACTTAGGTCTTACGGGTATGAGTGCAGATGGCGATATCTATCTGCTAGACAGCGCTGGCAATACCATCACTTCCTCTATTCGGGGTGGCGCAGCCAACGAAGCCATCAGCCGATTTCTAGGTGCGGGAACTTACTATGCCCGGGTGGAATCGTTTGGTGGAGCCAACACAAACTATAGCCTTAACCTGAATGGCACTGGATCAGCCCGCGACCCAGGTAGCACTTTTAACTCGGCGCACGATTTAGGCAACATTAGCCGTGGCAACCGTAACTGGAACGATTTTGTTGGCAGCAGCGATACCAATGACTACTACCGCATTGAACTGAGCGAAAACGGCAACTTCCACTTGAGATTGAATGGTTTAAGCAGTGATTTGGATGTATCCCTGTTCGATCGCAGCGGGAACTTCATCACCTCTTCTACTCGCGGCGGCAGTACCTCAGAAGCGATCGATAACTTCTTGCAAGCCGGAACTTACTACGCTCGCGTTTATCCCTTTAGCGGCAGCAGCAGCTATAGCCTCAACGTTTACACTGACACTCCCTCCCATTTTGGCACTCGCACCCTAACGGGAACCTTGGGAGCCGACACCTTCGATTTCTCCGGCAACTATACGCGCACCGTTGTATCGGGTAATAGCAACGTAGACTTCGGCAGCGGACAGCGGGATTTGCTTGACCTATCGGGGCTGCTGTCTAGCAGTGTGTCGATCAACTACGCAAACACTACAAACGGAGGTGTTCTCCATAACACAGGCAATGGGACGCGCGTCTTTGATGCCATTACTCTGAATGACGGTCGCCAGATTTTGTTTGAAGGGATTGATCGGATTCGCTTTGCCGATACCACCGTCAACCTGTCAATTACACCCAACGACCCCTTGTTTAACCAGCAGTGGAACCTGCACATGATGGGAGTTCAGAATGCGTGGCGCTTCACCACTGGTAGCTCCAGCGTGTTAGTAGGCGTAGAAGATACGGGTTTGGGCACAATTCCCGGTGGTTTTATCCACAACGACCTGCGAACCACTACTATCTACAGCAATAACTACAGCGATGATTACAGTGGATCTACCTCTCATGGCACCGACGTGCAAGGTATTATCGCGGCTAGGAGCAACAACGGTCTGGGCATGAGCGGGATCAACTGGAACTCTGAAGTCTTCAACATTGATGTATTAGGCGGCAACGTGGGCGACCAATCTTTGGCGACCGCCAGCCAAAACATCATTAATCAGGCGGCGGCTGGTGGTAAGCGGGCAGTGATCAACATGAGCCTGGGCTGGGGTGGAACCTTTGGTACAACAGGAATTGACCCAGCGTTTGAAGCTGTGGTTGCCGCGAACCCCAACACCTTGTTTGTGATTGCGGCAGGGAACAATGGCGATATAGGTAGATCGGGAATTTCTTACCCCGGCTCTTTGGCACAAAGCTACGGCAACGTGATGGCAGTGGGCGCATCTTGGGGGCGGACAGACTACTACGGCAATACCAGAACGCCCGGAACTCGGATTGAGTATGCTGGTTGGTGGGGGTCGCAGTATGGCAACGGTTTGACGCTGATGGCTCCTTCGGAAGTGATTGCTACCAGTGCAACGCGATCGACGGCGGGTGTGGTGTCCTATGGCTACGATACCCGGTTCAACGGCACCTCGGCAGCGACACCCAACGCGACTGGAGTTGCGTCTCTTGTCTGGAGCGCTAACAACACCCTATCAGCGGCACAAGTGAGAGCGATCATGTCTCAAACGGCGTTTGACCTGGGCGCAGCAGGCTACGATACGCTAACCGGAAACGGTATGGTCAACGCTGATGCCGCAGTTCGACGGGCGATGGCGATCGGACGAGGAGCCACTGTCTAATTGAACTCACCCATGACAGGACAAAGGGGCGAGGGGCGAGGAGCAGTAACTTATTCTCATCCCTCATCCCTTTCCCTTCAGTTCTCATCCCTCATTCCTCATTTCCATGAAAAAACTCCTTCCCGTCCTAGCGCTGATGCCACTGCTACCCCTTGGCTACTCCCTGGCTTACTCCATGCCTAATCGCGTCCTTTCAACCACAACCTCTGCTCAGAGCCTACCTGCTCCAAGTAACTCAACTCAACTCAAGCACTCCCAACTCAAGAATCAACCTAAATCCACCATGCATACCTCCGACCTCCGCTTCACTGTGATTGATTTTGGACATACGCCTCTGCACGAGGGTTTTACACCCCAACCCAGAGCATTGGTCTTTCAGGATCAAACTACCTGGGCAAGCTTTTGGCAAAGCAGCGATCGCCTAGACATCAACCTGCAAAAACCAGCCGCACCCGTCGTTGATTTTGCTAACCAAACGATTATTGGCGTAACCGCTGGCTCCCACCGCACCGGTGGTTATGGCATTCAAATCGACCGGATTGAGAAAGTTCAACGGGCTGGGGGCGATCGCTGGCTGCTGCACTATAGCGAAACCGTCCCTGCTGAAACCTGTCCTGTCACTCAAGCCCCCATAACTCCAGCCACCTTCGTTTCTATTCCCAAATCGACCTTAGCCATAGAACTTCAAGGGAAGCAAGTGACTGAAGCTTGTCGATAATACATGAAGCACAGTTTGAATGCGCTTCAGCTTCATACACACCTGACAAACAAGGGGCTGACCTGTTTACCTCCAGCCCTTTTTTTCCATGCGCCCTCTTTAGTTAATGCGATGTTAATGCGATAAAAATACTGGTTTCATCGGTTCCATACACTCCGGGCGATCGCTGCTAGCCCGATTCACTACCTTACTCACCGGATAGGATGCCATTTCATCAGCCGGGTAAGGACGCAACAGCGGCAATAGTTTAGATGCCATATCCATACTTGGATCGAGCCACTGATCATAATCTTCTGGGTGCAACATTACAGGCATCCGGTGATGAATTGGGCTTAACACCGCATTTGCCTCTGTCGTCAAAATGGTACAAGTCTCCAGAATTTCATTTTGGGGGCTTTCCCAATGCTCCCATAAACCCGCAAAGGCAAAAGGTTGATC
>CASBQE010000442.1 GCA_949127665.1 Synechococcales cyanobacterium PMM_0083 | reverse complement strand
TAGCGCTTTTACGGTGGAAGGTAAGACATTTGCCGCTTTCGCAAAAGCAAGTTGGTTTGAGTCATTGGTCACATAGAGGGCAAACTTGAGCGCACCTTCTGCCACATCCGTATCCTTGGGAATGACTAGGTTCATCACCGCCACGTTTTTTTTGCCCGTGTCGCCTGTGATTTGAGCGGCTGAGGCAGAGGATTTTGCGATCGTGGGAGCGTTGGTGGCAATGGTTTTCAGAAATTCAGCGCCAGATGCTAACACAGCCGTGTCTCCCCGCTGATAGAGGTCGATCGCATGGCGATGTCCTTCCGTCAGCACTTCTTTGGGAATCAATCCATTTTTGTAGAGATTCACCCAATACTCAAACGCTGTTTTGCCTTGGGGCGTATTGAATGCTGCTTTGCCATTGGCATCCGTCAAACTTACGCCCATCTGCACAAATGATTCCAACACTTCTCCAGAATCTCCAGGCACCACCGTCGCAAAAAAGGCATATTTTCCAGTTTTGTTCTTCAGCATCTTGGCAGCAGTTGCCAACTCTGCATAAGTGGCAGGTGGCTTATCCATGCCCGATCGCTTGAATGAATCGGTGTTGTAAATCGTCACCCGCGTGGTTAAATACCAGGGCAACCCAAAGGTTTTGCCATTCAGTGTGCTTGCCTTCCAGATATTCGGCAAATAAAGCTGCTTCACATCCGCCGGAACTTTTTGATCGAGTTCCATCCAGGCGTTGCGCTCTGCCAACTGAGAGGCAAACCCAGGATTTAAATTCACCACATCGGGCGAAGTTTTAGCAGAAACGGCTGTGAGAATTTTGCGCTCCATATCTGCCCAAGGCACATCGACCCAACGCACCGTGTATGCTGAATTTTCTTGCTCAAACTGAGCAATTAACTGGTTGAAATAATCGGTGAATTCTGGCTGAAGCTGCATTGTCCAAAATTCAATTTCTTGCTTGCCGCTGGTAGTTGATTGAGGGCTATTAGAAGGAGTCCCTCCACAACTTGCTAACCAACTGAGCATGACCCCACAAAGGGCAAACAAAAATGCTTTTTTCCAACGAGAAATCCGATTCATTATAGTAGGGGCTTTACGAGGCTCTTGATTAGCTGTTGATTTATTGATAATACCGGATAGATTGCAGTGAAGGAGTTTTGACCCTCGACTGCCATCCATTACAACTCGCGGCGTTGCTGAATGAAAGTATGATTTCTGACTGTAGGGGTCGGTCTTGTGCCTACCCTGACGGAGATAGAGAGCAACCACAAGGGATTGCCCCTACAAATTCTATCCCCAGATTCAGCAATGCCGAAACCTTTACCCGTCTACCGATTGATTGAGTTGCAGAAAGGCGGCGACTTCAGCGGCGATCGGTTGAGCCGCGATCGCGCCGGGGCGAGTGGTTGTCATCGCGCCAACCGCGCTGGCATAGCGGACAATCGCGTGGGCAGTATCAGCATCTTTCAGGCTGTGAATGCCCTGCTGACAAAGCTGGTGGAGAAAGCCTGCCAAAAAACTATCTCCGGCTCCGGTTGTATCTTCAACATCGATCGCAAAAGCAGGAATCTCACCTTGATTGCCCTGTAGACAGTAAGCGCAGCCTTTTTCTCCAGCAGTCACCAGTACGCCTGAAACATCCCCAACTTGATTGGCGATCGCGCCTGGATCGGTCGTTTCAAACAGCCATTCTGCCTCTTCATCCGATAGTTTGAGAAAATCCGCCTGTTTGATCAATGAATGAATTTCCCTGGAAGCCACCGCTGGATCAGTCCAAAACACGGGTCGCCAATTCACATCTAGCAAAATTTTGGTATCGAATTGTTTCGCCAAATGAATGGCTTGCATCGTTGCCTCATGGCTGTTGGGATACGCCATTTCTAGACTGCCCAACACCAAAAACTCTGCCGTCTTAAACAATTCCACGGGAAGCTGATCGGCTTGAAGCTGAGTATCGGCAAATTCTGAGGTGTCGATATTTCCAAACCCGGCAAAGGCGCGATCGCCCGTCTGAGAGCGAACCACATAGACCCCACGGGTGGGCGCTGTGGCGTGGCGCTGCACCCCGTCTATATTTATTTGGGTATCTTGCAGCAGCTTTACCAAAATATTGCCCAGATCGTCTTCGCCCACACAGCCCACAAAACCGCTAGAAGTACCCAGTTTTACTAATGCACAGGCAACATTGGCGGGTGCCCCTCCGGGATAGGGAGTCCAAGAGGCAACTTGGTCATAGGGCAAGCCGGGTTGGTCTGACAAAAAGTCAAACAGAATTTCGCCAAAACAAAGGACACGAGGGTTAGTCATCAAAATTCAAACTTTAAAACTTTATCTTGCCACACCCAATACTCTGCCTAAATTCATAGCATCTACAGCATTAATTGCTCTAGAGCATGGGCATCAGAAATGCAGAGAAAGTCGCGATCGCGAGTGATCAGCCCTTTCTTTTCTAGCTTGCTCAGGACACGGGTGACGGTTTCCCGTGCCAAACCACTGAGGCTGCTCAATTCGCGATGGGGCAAATTGGGAATTTCTGTTCCCGTGCCGCTAGCGCTGGCTTTACCCTGTCCTTCCGCCAAGAATAGCAAAATATCTGCGACCCGCGACACACTATCCGACTCGCGTAGCCGGAGGCGGCGATTGACTTGCCGCAAACGACGCGCCATCAGTTTTGCCAATCGAATGCCAGACTGTGGCTCAGTGGTGAGTAGACGCACAAAATCTTGAGCAGGCATATTGCCGATCACAGTCGGAGCCAGGGTAATCACATCTGTAGAGCGCGGCACCTCATCAAGGGGAGCCATTTCACCAAACAGTTCGCCCTTCCCCAGAATATTCAAGGTTACTTCCTTGCCATCCAGGTTATAGGTACGGATTTTGACCCATCCACTTAAAATAAAATAGACAGAACTACCCCAGTCATTTTCCAACAAAATCACTTGATTAGCAGGATGATTGCGGGTTACCACATTCATCGTCGCCCTTTCGACTGCCGCTTCGGGCAACCCTTCAAAAAAGAGCGATGAGCGAATTAAAATACTAGCGGGGATGTCTCGTGGACTTAATCGATCTTCCATCGAGCGATACTTAAGGATACGGCAATAAATTTCAAGTCAGGATAAATAATAGTTTAATCGTGAGGATTTAATTTAATTAATTCAATCAAGTTCATTCTAGGTTTATTTCAAAAGCTGATGAAATTTATTTCAAAAGTTGATGTAGAGTCCTGCTATTTTGAGGTTCGTGCGTTTTCAAGAGCCGATGGTTGTAAATGCCTCTAGAGACACAGTAATCTTAAAGGGATTTCGCGAGTTCACCCAGTTTTCACAGATTGCCACTTTAATTAGTTGTAACAAGCCTTTACAAGCCTGAGCGCGATCGCGTAAACATCTGTTCAAAGTAGATAGTTTTTCCAAAAAATTGTTACTTTCCTAGCTTCCCGAAGTACACTTCTATCACTTTGTACAGCAAGATAGAATTATTAGGATTGTGACACATTCTATAGAGCAGTAACCGTAGGTAGTGGACAAACTCCGTGTTCGGAATGGCTAGCGTTTATCATCTACTGCCGAATTTCAGAATCATCCATGCTTTTAAGGTGAGCTTTACCTGAGCATAGTCCTGAAATAATTTCGCTCAAAAGTGGAGCCAGAAGATGCTGCTACCCTTATGTTTTCCTTCCTCATTTATTAGTCAGGGGCTACATTGTGACTTCTCAGAAGGATCAAATCCAAGCCTTAATTGCTGAAATTGACAGCGTTTTAAAAAAGGCAAATTCGCGCTTGCCGTGGCTCGTGTCTGGAGAGATTGCTCGACAGCGGCAGGTTTTGGAGCGCGTTCGTAACTATCTGGTGGGGCTTCAGCAGCAGTTGCCCATACAAGGGCTGCGGCAACAAGAAGGGTATCCGCCTGTAGGGTATCCGCCAGAGTTTTATCCGTCTGGTGCTTCTGTGCCAGGTACGCCAGCGGTAGATGCTCAGCAAATGATGCAAGCCATTTTGCAAGAAATGAGCTATCTGCGGGCAAGCGTTATGCAGCCGATGCAAGCCGATCTAGAGAATTTGCGGCAGCGACGAGAATTGCTCACGAAAGAACTCAGCCAGTTGGAAGCAGAGCGGCAAAATCAGCCGTTGGCTCAACGCTCTCTTGACCCGCCTCCTAACCCGCCTCCTAACCCACAACAATTTAGTGATGAATTGGTCCAAGTGGTGATGAGTCGCTTACAAGAGAGTTTGTCTCAGCAAATTGGGCAAGCTTTGGGCGTTCAGGCTCAGGCGCTTTCTTATGGGAGGCATTCTAGCGATTTGGGAGAACCACTGCCGGGTGTTCTTGCCAATACTCAATATGAGCAGTTGCAGGCATTGCGATCGCGCTCTGACCAGATGCTAGTCAATCTAGATTCCACGCTCAACATCGTATTTGAATCACTCCAGCGCAACATTCAAGTTTATCAAGCCTCGTTGACCCAAGGGTTAGAGCGGATGTATAGCGTAGGGCAGCAAAGCGAAGTGGCGTTTAAGTCACTAATTGGCGAGTTGGCGCAGCAGTTGAATCAAGAAGCGTCATCTTATCTACTTTCCTTAGCTCAAGGGCAAGTCTCATTAGCTGAAGGGCAAGCAGCGGTAAATTCCGAAGCGGCAAATTCTGCACCTAGAGAGTCGGTTAACCATCCGCCTGAGTCGCTTTTGGAATCGACTATTGAGCCGCAGGCGATCGCGCCCAGCCCTAGCCCAAATTTCCCCTATCCCGACAGGTCAGTATTGGCAACTGATTTGTTTGCTGCCGACCCGATTGAGTCTAATGCGGCTGAGGACGAAGCCGAGGACAACCTCCTGCCGCCCATGCCGGAATTAGATGCAGCGCTAGAATCTTGGTTGAGATCGGCAGACAGTAGCAATTTTGATGTCACAGAATTAATTTCAAGCTCTGTAGATTTGGGCACTCCATTGAGCGATTCAGCGGCTCAACCTGAAGTATTTCCATATCCGACTGATGCCGCGATTCCCGTAGAAAGTCCTGCGGAAAGCTTCCCTACCGTTTCACAGATCGCAGTCTCCGACGGGATCAGATCGAATTTGGCTGTGGCGGATGAAAGCACCGCCGAGTTGGATGAGGCGCTTAAACTGCTAGAAGCGTTGAGCAGTGAACTAAACAATTCCCCCGTCTCCCCAGTGCCCGTAGAAGATAGCTCTGTTGAACAGGATGAGTTTTACCAAAGCTTGTTTGGGGATAGCGCTAGTGCTGAACCTGAGGCAAATGATTTCGTCGAGCGGAACGCGATCGCGCCCTTAAACGACCAATCAACAAACGACCGATCAACTGACTTTTCATCAGAAGCTACAAATTCTGAAGCGGGTGAACTGGATAATCAGCTTGACAACATTGAGCATTCCGCAGTTTTGGCGGACTTCACGTTTGAGTCCAGCGGCGGCAATTTAGAGTTGCCCGAACTTTTTTTTGAACCGACGGCAGAAACTGACACAACTTCTATCACTGAGCTACCCGCTAGCTTGTTTGATGATCAGCCTATTGCGGTTCCATCCCTAGAGCCATTTCCCCTGACTGCCGAAACAGAATCACTCCTCACAGACTTAGAACCCTTCTCTCTAGAACTCGATCCTTTAGAACCCGATAGTGCTGGCTCTTTAAGCGATCTATTCCAAGATCTTTCTCTAGAGTCGGCGCAATCTACACCCGCTGATCCACCCGCGATCGCCATTGATTGGGCTTCTCTAGATGCTGCGCCCGTGACTGATAGGTTTCAATCTGTGCAAACTGATCCGCTCACAATTGGTTTGCCTGACTCCGAGTTTGCCTTGGAAGGCAAAGAAGATCAGTTTACTCGCGCCGCTCTTGATGAAAATCTTCTGCCCGATGCGTTTCATGAAGTCGCTAACTTAAATCTCGACTTGGATGATTTCACCCTCAGCGGCTTGAGTGAAGATTTATCTAATGTAGAAACTTCCACAATCTGGCAACCCGATCGCGTCACCGATAATCTGCCAGCGTTAGATGAGTTCGCCCTATTTTTGGAAGAGAGTTCCCAAGAGACAGAACCACCGCTTGACCCATCGTTGGGCGATCGCGCCGACCTCACAATTGAAGAATTTGGCAGCTTCTTTGATGATGCCCCTAACATTAGTTCACAGACTTCAAGTCCGCAGATTCCACCGCCACCTGCTGTTAGTTCTAGCCTGCCAACTCTCTCATTCCAGGAAACTCAACGTCCTACTGAGCAGCTATCTACGAGCGCTCCCCAATTGCCACCGCCACCCCAAATCGCAGATGACGGCTCCTTACCCTTCACCCTAGAAGGCATGGATGACTTGTTTGCAGATGCCCCAGACATCGTGGCAGTGCCTTCACCCCCGACACCACGCGCGATCGCAAAGGAAATTTCGCCCTTTAGACCTGACTATGGGCGACCTGACTATGGGCGGCGACCTGCCGAGGAAGCAACACCGTTCAAACTAGAACAATTAGACAATCTAGACCAACTAGATCATTTATTGATAGAAACTCCACCTGTGCCTCCGGCTTCGCCTGATGTTGGCTCACAGGAAGATACTAGCAATACACTGGCAACTGACTCTTTGCCTTTTTTGCCAGAAACTCCATCTGATCCCCCTGCTAGTCTTGGGTTAGATGAGGCGTTTGAAAGTTTGTTAGGTAAGCCTACTTCGTTACAGCCTTTCACTCTCAACGAGCAGGCTCAGGAAAAAAAGCAGGCTCAGGAAAAAAAAAAGACGCTCTAAACGCAAGCGTCCTAAAGAATTTGGATGAGGAAAATCTGGGTCGCTCTCATGCAAGTGAGCCGAAAGGAGCCACGCGATCGCCTTGGTATTTGGGTGTTGATATCGGCAGCACTGCTTTAGCAGCTAGCTTGTTTAATGCTGAGACGGGACAACATTGCGCGATCGCCTGGATTGAAAAAACAGTCGAAGGGCAGTCGTCTTTGGCAGCGCTACCCTCTGGGCTGCATAGCTTCAAGCCCTACCTCAACATTGCGGTTCCTTACCTTTCAACCACCACGCAGCAATGGGAACCACTGATTGCGCGAGTCCCTTCGGGAGTCCTTCGGATAACTTCGCTAACGTGGAACGAATCGCCCGATCTACACAGTCCCCTAATTCAGATTCAGCGCACCCTAACCACCCTGCTAACGACCCTTCAGTCCGCTGATTCTAACTTGAGTGGCACGGCAGAGGGTCTGGATGATCAAGTTTTTCAGTCAGCGCTTCAGCAGCTTGCAGGCGTGGTGGTCAATCAGCCAGTAGGCGCATCCGATGCCTATCGGTTTAACATTCGAGAGGTGGTTTTGGCAGCCGGATTAGTCAGTCAGCCAGAAAACATTTTTTTCGTTGAGGAAGTAGTTGCCGCACTGTTAGCAGAATTGCATCAGCCGAGTCCAACCACTGCGGTAGGAGCCATCGTTTTGCAGACTTCTATCCCCTTAACTGGCGGGGTGCTGGTTGTTAGTGCCGGAGCCACCACAACCGAGCTTGCACTGGCACAAGCTCCTCAAGCGGGAGCGAATTTAACTCGTGCAGAGGTGCAGCAGCGTCGCCTTCCTTATGGTGGGAACGCGATCGACCAAGATATTATTTGCCAATTAATCTATCCGATCACCAGCAATCGGGACGATTTAAGTTTAGGGAATTTAGACTTGCCATTGCCCGGTGAACCGGATCTGGAGGCTCGTTATGCTTTGCAGCAGCATTTAGAAGGAAGCCTCCACGGGCAAAAACGATTGAACGCAGTTAGAAAAATTAAGCCCGGTCTGTGTCAACCAGATGTTGAAGCGATCGCAGACAATCCTAAAACAGCGCTTAAGTATGGAGATTTTTATAGTTGGGTGCTGTCGCCTTACTTGCAGCAGCTTAATCGAGAACTGAATTTGCTGTTGAGCCAATCGGGAGTGACGGCAGATCAAATTCAGCGGGTCGTCTGCACTGGGGGAACGGGTTCGATTCCCGCGATCGCCCAATGGCTCCAGCAAAAATTTTCCCAAGCGCAGGTGGTGCAAGATGTATGCAGTCCAGAGGCAGGTTCTAGACGCGATCGCGTTGCCAGAGGACTCGCTGTGCTGCCACGCTTTCCTCAAATTCTAGACAGCATTCAGCATCAGTACAGCGATTATTTTCTGCTCCAAGAATTGCTAAAACTGCCGATTCAGGCAAACGAAGCCCTTTCAGCCAGCCAAATTTTGCAGCGATTAGAGCAGCAAGGCGTGAATATTGCTGTCTGCAAATCTACGCTGGTCAGCTTTTTAGATGGGCAGTTGCCGACCGGACTGGTGCCCTCAAAAGCGACTGCTTTGCTAATCACATCCAGCCAAACCGCAGATTATCAAGCATTAACAGCGGCTCCACTCTTTTCTCGGCAAGATCATCACTATCGACTTAACCTGCAACAGCGCGATCGCCTATGGCATCATCTACAAACCATTCTTGCCCAGACTCACCAAACCCTCGAAGCCCCGCTGCTCGTCGGGTTAAAGCAAGTAAACGGCAGCATGTAGAACGCCAGAGACTACGATTTTTTCAACAAACCAGCGAAGCGGTCTTTAATTTGCTCAAAAAAGTTGCCCTTGCCCGGTTGAGGCATCTCTGCGAGTTGAATCGGCTCATCAGGAAACTGTTTTAGCTGATAGCCATATTCCAGGAACTGTTGATGTTTTTTAAGTACGGGAAACAGCCGGAACGCGCCTTGCAATAGTTCAGCCTCCTGCTGGGCGATCGCGTGATTAATTTTGTTCAGTCGACTCACCGCTAACGACCCGACTGGATACCAGGTTTTTTTATCTTTAATTCGCAGAAAAATATTGAATTCTGGCAACCCGTCCGCCTTCATCTTGTCGTACTGCTGAGAAGCTTTCCCCCGCACATCTGCACTTTTTGAAGGTTTCTTTGTTTCCTTTGGCTGACCAAATCCACCACTCATTCCTGTTTCCTTATGATTATTAAAACGGTTAATAAAAGTTTACACCTTTGACGACTTTCGAGATCGCGTCTGCCTTCTCACGATCGCCTATTTTTCTGCAAAGTCCGTCAAACTATTAGAATTGCCAGCATTCCAACCTATTGGTCTTTTTAGATTGCAATCTACCTAAAAAAATTGCAACATTTGCCGCGATCGCCAAATAGTTCTGCATACTGGTGAAATAGTTATCCAAGGAATGCTGCCATGAGTGAATCAGGACAAGGATTTCGGCTATTTAGCAGAACACCGCTCTATGTTCAAATCCTGATTGCACTGGTGCTGGCAGTGATTACAGGAGTGTTGTTAGGAGGCTATGCAGCTACCCATGAGGAGTTGATCAATCGTCTGGCAATCCCTTGCGAACTGGTGCTGAAAGCATTGCGGGCACTGGCAACACCGCTGATTTTGCTAGCCGTGCTGCACGCCTTTATGACGACCGAAATCCCTGGGCGATCGGGGCGAAAACTGGTGTGGCTGCTGTTGACCAACACACTGATGGCAATTTTCATCGGGCTAATGGTGGCAAACCTTTTGAAACCGGGCACTTGGGGGCAAATGGCTCCGCCGTCTGGCACGATGGATACGAATAAAACGCTCGATCCCTGGAGTTTGCTGAGAGACACCATTCCCGAATCGATTCTCAAGCCGCTGAATGATAATAATGTGATTCAACTGATCGTGATTGCCCTAGCGTTTGGCATTGCGCTGCGGGGCTTAAAGGCGATTCAGATTGAACAAGGGCGATCGCAATATCGAGCGATCGAGGATGTTCTAACGATGTTGCTGGAAGCCGTGATTCGGATTTTGCATTGGGTAATTGCGCTGATTCCCTTTGCTGTGTTTGGGATTGTGGCGCGGACGATCGCCCTCAAAGGATTTGAACCCTTTAAAGCCTTGGGTGGCTTAGTCATTGCCGTTCTGCTCGCTCTTTTTCTACAAGCTTGTTTTTATGTGACGCGAGTCCACTTTGGGTCTTGGGTTAGCCCTAAACAATTCTTGCAAGGCGGCACCGATGCCTTCACCACTGCATTTTCCACCGCCTCTTCCACAGTGACTATGCCTCTTACCTTTGAGGGTTTGGTTCAAAAAGTCGGTCTGCGCGAGTCTTCAGCCTCTTTAGGAGCGCTCGTGGGCAGTAACTTTAACAATGATGGCACGGCGCTTTATGAAGCAATGGCAGCATTATTTGTCTCCCAGTTGATTGGCGTGCAGTTGTCGTTGCCCCAGCAGTTGATTGTTGTGCTAACCTCCATCTTTGCCTCGGTCGGCGCAGCGGGAATTCCTGAAGCAGGCTTGGTCACGATGACGCTAGTATTTTCCTCCGTTGGCTTACCGACCGAGTACATCGCGATTTTAATTACGGTGGATTGGTTTCTCGATCGCTGCCGCACAACTATCAACGTCATGGGTGATATGGCAGTGAGTTGCCTGCTGGATGGCAAACACCCTAAAAGTGCAGTAGAACCTTTTTTGCAAGAAGCGATCGCAGCAGAGGGAGAGTCGATCTAGAGGTATTTGGCATTTTGATTCAGCAACGCCCTGATCTAGACCTCTCCCTTCTCAAGTTCTAATAATCTTTGGGATGCAAGATCATCTGATGAGCTTTCTTGCTTAAAGGGTAAATCTTGATTGATGGCTTCTATTTGTTGCTGTTCCATTTCATTCACCTCGCCGATGTAGGTGCTAAAGATTTGAGCGAGGCGGGGATGATAGAAACGGTGCAGGCTGTAGTTGGGCGTTGCAGGAAAGCCTCGTCGTTTTTTATGTTGTCCGCCTGCACCAGGGTCAAATGTTTGAATGCCATGATTAATTGCCCACTCGATTGGCGTGTAGTAGCAAGCGTCGAAGTGGAGACAATCGATTTCATCGGATGAACCCCAATAGCGCCCATAAAGGTTATTGCCTTTCGTGAGGCAAAAGGACATGCCTACAGGATTGTGGAGATCATGCTCAGGGTAAGCGGCGACAAAAACGACGCGATGGGCGTAGTTGGGGTAAAGCTGTTCAAAAAACTTTTGCGTCAGATATTTACTGCCCCACCAGCCAAACTTATCGCAGGTATCACCGTAGTAGGCATACATCAGGGAAAACAACGATTCTGGAATGCTGTCTCCGTTCCAAGTTTTAAGCACCAGCCCTGCTTTTTCAACGGCTTTGCGTTCTCGTTTGATGTTGCGTCGCTGGTTGGCATTAAACCCGGTCAAGTAGTCTTCAAAGGCTTGATAGCCTTGATTTTGCCAGATAAAACTGTGATGTAGCCAAGTGTTGAAGCCGTGGCGCTCCATGACCAGTTTCCATTCAGGATCGGCATACAAAAAGTGACAGCCAGAGATGTTGTTGCGATCGCAAAAGTGATCGATCGCGTTAATCATCAGCGTAGTCAATTCCTCCTCGTTTTCTCCGGGCGCAATCAGAAACCGATAGCCTTGTGCTGGAGTGAACGGCGACATACCCAGCAACTTCGGATAGTATTCAATCCCCAACCGTCCCGCTAAATCTGCCCATTGATGATCAAACACAAACTCACCGTAACTATGCCCCTTCACATACAGTGGAGCAATGGCAATCAGGCTACGTTGAGTCAGATTACCCGTCGGATGCTCACGCCAGATCGTTAAGTGGTTGGGCAGCCATCCAGTGCGGGCAGTGGTGCTACCAGAGGTTTCCATATTGTTCAGCCATTCCCATTCAAAGAATGGAGTTTTAAGCGGAACTGCCAGAGCATCCCAATCAGCCTGTGGAATGTCTGCAATGCGGTTGACCCAAGTCAGCGAATAGTGGGGCTTTAGCGGTTCGAGCATTGCTCACATAATTAAACTTCATACAGCGTAATACATCTCATTCAAACTAGGGGAAAGAATGGCGGATGATTCGGTAATGTAGAAATACTTCTTGGTCGATGGTTTGTGCTTCGATTAACTCTAGTCGGGGGGCGATCGCTTCTAAAAAGCCTTCCCCTGCAACTAGAGTCGGGGCAGTGCGTCCGCCTAAAATGATTGGACAGACGGTGATTCTAAGTTCATCGACACAGTCTGCGGTGAGCAATCCAGCGATCAGTTCGCCGCCGCCTAGAGCCGCAATCCGATCGCAGCCCAGCGTTGCCAAGGTTTGAAAGGCGGCGAACCAATCCACTAAGCCGGATGCATCTTCCGCTTCGATAATCCGTTCAAACCCGTCTTGATCTGCCCACTGCTGGGCACCGATCGCGGTTGTCAGAAGCCAGCGTGGGATTGCTTGCCGAAAAAATGCAATTTGAGGGTTGATGTTGCCAGAAGCAGAGCAGACCACATGAATCGGCTGAGGCGGTTTATTTTGAGCTTGGCGCTGCTGGAGCAATTCGGGGTGAGAAATGCGTAGCGTCGTCCCATAGGCGCGCAATGTGCCTGCACCAAACAAGACTGCATCCGCCTGAGCAATTTGTGCTTCTAGGTGATGTTTATCGGCAGCAGAGCCAAATCTGGCAGGAGAACGCTGGCGATCGGCAATCTTGCCATCTAAGCTGACCGCCAAAACCACGGTGGTAAAAGGACGCAGTGGATGGAGCATGAACTAACTGCGATCGCGTTGGGGCACGCAAATGGCGAAAAAGGCAACCTCGGCGGCGGCTTGTTCGGCAGCTTTGATGGATCGTCCGTTTCCCTGTCCAATGCATTGATCTTGCAGCCACACTTCGGTAGTGAAGCGGTGAGGCAAGGTTGAGGTATCTGACTCGGTGAGGCGATAAGTGGGTAACAATTTGTGATGCGCTTGAGTCCACTCTTGCAGTGCGGCTTTGTAGTTTTGCAGGGCAGGATCGGTGCGAATTTCGTCAATTAATGGAATTAACTGACTATCAAGCCAGGAACGGATGAGTGAGAAGTTGTGTGTGCTGAGATACAAGGCACCCAAAATAGCTTCAAAGGATTCTGCCAGCCGCGATTCTTCGCCTAATTTATCGTTGAGGGCACTGTTGCTCACTAGAAGATAGCGCGACAGCCCATAGCCAGCCGCAATCCGGGCGAGGGTTCGATCGCTGACTAACATGGATCGAACTGCCGCAAATTCGCCTACGGGCAGCTTAGAGTAACTTTCTAACAAAAACTCAGCCACTACCAATCGAATCACCGCATCTCCGACAAACTCTAGCTGTTCATAGTTTGCCGTAGCTGAGATTGTGGAATGGGTTAGGGCTAAATCTAGTAACCGCCAATCGATCGGTGCAGTTTTCGATAACCCTAGCTTTTGAACTAGGTTTTCTAAATCTTTTTGGCGAGGAGGATACTGAATAACCATGCCATTAGCGTAGCAGTTCTCTAGGCACTCTGAGGCAACGGGCTGATCTCTAGGGCAAGTCCTACAGCAGTTTTTGCCCTTCTAGTCCCCCAATTTTGGGAGGAATTAGAGTCGAAGTCTCCCAGAAGTGGAGGATTGAGGCGACTTACAGAATTTGCAACCGTGGCGCATTCATCTAAAAATGGCTGTAAGGGGTTTAACCGCTGATGTTGGGCAGAAGGACACTTGATGGGCTGCAAGGTGGTTCCATTCAAAATGACAATAGGCACCGCTTTGCTATTCCCATGTCTGGAACTATCGCCTAGCCCAAAATGGCGATTTTGCGATCGCACGGCTGAAATCGTTTGTGGCAGAACCGCCGCGAGTAATGCTAAGGCTTCATCAGAAATTTGTGACACAACTTCGCCACTAAAAAATTCTTCAAACCCTAAAAACAGCTTTTCTGCCCGTTGCACTGGATCTGGATGAAACACAATTTTTTGCAGCCAGCGCACCCACTGAATTCTTCGGCTGTAGGCGCGTTGGCGATCGCTAGGATTGATCACCTCAAGGAGTTCTGGATCACCGATCGCAATAATGGATGAATAACCCGGCGCGGTTGGGCAGGCGATCGCGGCACCCGGACCGGCAAACTCAGCATAATGAGATTTGCAGAGAATTAGACCACCCCGCTTTGTTTCTCCAACGGCTAGTAAGCGACGAAAGGGAATAACGACCTCTGGAGCGATGTTTGAAGCGATGTCTGGAACGTTAGAACTGATGCCCTGAGAAATATTGCTATCCACATATTTATCCTGCAATGTCGCAGATCGCGAGAACTGAATAGAGTCACTTCTATTCTTGTCCCTATCCTAAACATGCCTGGAAAACCAAACTCTCCTCCTCAAAAAACTTTGCAGAATCTACACATTCAAATAAGTTTTTTAAGAGGATGTCTTAAAAGCCAAAATTGCCATCTGTAGCCCACTTCCCGTAGCATCTAGGATTTAAATGATTGTGCGAGATGCTTCACTCCATTTCATGCCGTAGTGCTTTGCACAACTTCGCCAACAGCATGACAACCGTAATACTGCTCAGACATCCTCTAAAAAATTGAGCAGATTTCGCGGACAGTGCTGGTGGGCAATTATGTAGTGTTTTATGTGCCCGCAGCGAGGGGCAAGCAGCATAATCCAATTATTTGAACGTTTTATATCCCGTGGTTGAGAATGGGTTTTGATATTTGACCGTTGAGCTTTGCCGTCGGCTGAGATCGAGTTTGATCGCTTCAACGGAGCGATGATCCCAATGGCGCTTCAAACAATAATTGATAGGGAAAGGAGTTGAGTAGTAAAGGGTGAAGAAGTTGATATTGCTGAATTGATCTATGAGTCGCTACATTTGCCCTCTCCCAAAAGAAGAGGGAACAAGACTTCTAGCTCCCTTTTCCCTAGGAAGAAGGGTTTGGGGTGAGGGCAAACTATACTTACATTCACCAACGCCAAGAAGTCCACAGCGTCCCTTCTATACCTCTTCAGTCCTCTAATCCTACCTTCCAAACCATTGCTGAAACCAGCTAGAGCGGCGCTTTTGCACCTTTTTAGGTTGAGGCGCAACGGGGCGGGGCGCTTGCACAGATGGCGTAGATATGGGCGCAATGGATATGGGCGCAATGGATATGGGTGCAACCGTTACCACTGAATTATTGGAACTGGGATTAACAAAAATAGGGCTACTAGGATTAGCGGCAACTGGACGAGTAAATACGGGACGGGATGCGATCGCGGTGGCATTCAAGCTGGCGATCGATTGATTATTCGTCAGGTAAATATGCCCCACGGATGTGCCTTGATACGATCTCTCGGTGATGCGCCAGCCCGGTTCAAAGTAAAATTTGGCAAAGCCAGCCGTATAGCCTCGCGTTCTAGCAATCAGCAGTTCTGGCGATGAGCGATCGATATTTGGTGCCGCGATCAGGTGCAAATCTCCATCTCGTTTCACGACCCGAAAGCTGTAGCGCCAGTTTAGGTCTTCGCCGCCAACCCGCACCGAGTAGCCATTGCTGTCGGTGCTGCGTCCGCAAATATCGGTAAAATCAAACTCTACCAGCAGTGGATTGATCACCGTGGGGCTAGCGCCGCTTTCGCTCCAACATGAGCGAACATTGCTAAGCTGTTTTATGATCAGAAGTTGATGAGCGTTTCCGCCGTAAGGAGAGGCAACGGCAACAAAGCGGCTTTGGTCGATTTCTTGTTGACCAAACATAGACTGGGCGATCGCGGGAGTCGCCTGACCCAAACAACCCAGCGCAAACGTAGCCAGCGTAGCCAAACGCAGGTTCAATGAAGTATGCATAAT
The DNA here is from genome assembly GCA_949127665.1 of Synechococcales cyanobacterium PMM_0083. GTDB lineage: Bacteria > Cyanobacteriota > Cyanobacteriia > Leptolyngbyales > Leptolyngbyaceae > ULC077BIN1. The sequence continues at coordinate 6,924 of CASBQE010000442.1, read as the reverse complement.
ATCAAGTTAGAGTTAGAGAGTGGTTAATTGCTTCGACATATCCAAACTATTGCCCAATGCGCACCCCGTATCCGGACGATATTTCACCCAGGGAAATATTTTTTGTTTGGATGTCTGCTTGCCTTTTTTGACGGATTGACACCACAAATGTTTCCCAATCTCACCGACCTGTAGGAGTCAGCACTATGAACGTTTTTGGAATTGGTTTGCCAGAAATGGCACTAATTTTTACCTTAGCGCTGCTCGTTTTTGGACCCAAAAAATTACCTGAAATTGGTCGCAGTTTGGGTAAAGCGATTCGCGGCTTTCAAGATGCCTCAAAAGAGTTTGAAAGCGAGTTTAAACGGGAAGCCGAACAAGTTGAGCGGATCGTCAAAGAACCCATGCAGGCGACTTTAGAAGAACCCGATCCGCCAGCCCTAGCCGCCGCAACCGAACCGCCAGAAGCGGAGGTGCCCATGATGGAATCTGAGCCAGTGGAATCTGTACCTGCAAAGTCTGAGCCAGTGGAATCTGAGCCTGTCGCTTCTTGCCCAGAACAACCCAGTGAATCGTTGGGTTAAGCAGCAATGACCGATGCAACCCCGTCCCCACTGGTGCCCCAAGTGATTGTGGGATTGGGCAATCCCGGTGCCAAGTACGATCGCACCCGCCACAACATCGGCTTTGAAGTGGTGGATTTGCTGGCGCGGTGGTGGCACATCAGCCTGTCAGAGCAAAAGAAATATCAGGGCTTATTTGGAGAAGGGCTGGGAGCCAACAATGCCAAGGTGCGGCTGCTGAAACCCCAAACCTACATGAATAACTCTGGGCAATCCATTCGCGCCGTGCTGGACTGGTACAAACTGCCGCTAGAATCGGTGCTGATCATCTACGACGACATGGATCTGCCCGTGGGTAAGCTGCGAATGCGCCTCTCTGGGTCTGCGGGAGGACACAACGGCATGAAATCCGCGATCGCCCATCTCGGCACCCAAAGCTTCCCCCGCTTGCGGCTCGGCATCGGCAGCGCCAAAAATGCAGACGTTGACCAAGATACGATTTCGCATGTGTTGGGTAAATTTGCACCCAGTGAAGCCGCGATCGTTGCCGAGGTGATCAAGCTCTCCGCCGAAATGGTGGAGTACAGCCTCAAGCAAGGCGTGGAAAAAGCAATGAGCCTCTACAACAACCGCACGATTCCAGAAGAGTAGAGTTGGATTTTTGAGCGCGATCGCACACTGCTGCCTTAAACGACTAAGGTATGAGATTTGTAAGCAACGTGGCATGATTGGCGATAGAGGTATTGAATAAAAAATATGGCTATTTATCAAGATATCCGCCGCCAAGTTGAGAACCTTACCCCAGATGAGCAACTTCGTTTGTTAGAAGAATTAGCTGCGATCGTTCGTCGCCGTATCCTTGCAAAACCGAAGCGTAGCATTATGGAGCTAGAGGGTTTAGGAAAAGAAACCTGGCAAGGGCTTGATGCTCAAGAGTACGTTAACCAGGAACGTGCTTCATGGAATGGCTGATTCAACTACAAGGGCAAATCATACTTCACTGCCTCCCGTGTCCTTGGTCAAGATAACGGCACTCCATTTCTGGGTGAGGTTGCTTACGCACAGACATATGACTACAGCACTAGCACGTCTCCCAGATATGGTTACACGCGCTCCAACGTGAACTTTACGCCAGACCCGCACCGACTCCGGCGATTCCAACTCCAGCCTTGCTGCCGGGAATGGTGGCGTTTGGGCTGGGGGTGTGGCGCAAGCGGAAGGCGGTGGTAGCGGAGCAGGTGTAGCTGGAAGAGAAAGATCCCCGGCTTCTAAAACTGATTCATCCTGGATGATTAGGTGTTTAGCCAAGAAGCCGGGGATCTGACTGTGGTTGGCAAGTGTGGCGATCGCGTTATCGGTGCGGTCTATGTGGCGATGCCGCTTAAACGACCGAGGCAGTTTGCTGAATAGGTAAAAGGCATTGTAATGGGAATCACGATCGCGCTAAACCTGCGATCGCCCGTCTATTAGAAAATCGCACCAGTTTTGTGATTGCCCATCGCCTCAGCACCGTCATTCAAGCCGATCAAGTATTAGTGATTCAGGAGAGACAAATTGTGGAACGGGGCACCCACACTGAACTCATCGCTCAACAAGGCGTTGATGCCAACCTCTATGCTCTCCAGTTAGGCAAAACGCATGAATCAGTGATAGGTGGCTAGTCATCACTCAACACATTCCCTGCGATCGCCTCAGACATTGAGTGACGCAATCTAAAGTGTAGACAATATCAGGGCGATCGCTGAGATATACATCTGAAATATTCTGCCTGTCTGAGAGTCTTTGGGAAGTCAAGACAACGATCGCCCGTTCAGTAAACTCACGATCGCTGCTACCAATTGATCGGGTTCGATCGGTTTGGCAATGTGTTTCTGAAAACCTGCCGCGATCGCTTGTTGCCGATCGATTTCGCCAGCGTAGGCAGTCAGGGCGATCGCTGGAACCTGCCCTCCCTGTGATGACAGCAACCGCACCTGTCTAAGCAATGTGTAGCCATCGATCTCTGGCATTCCAATATCACTTACCACTACATCGGGCTGAAATGACTCCAAGGCGGTGAGAAATTCGGCGGCAGAGGTGACGCACATCACTTCGGCTCCAGCCTGAGCCACGATCAGCGAAAGGAGTTCGCGGCAGTCGGGATCGTCATCAATTGTTAAAACCCGAATGCCGGTTAAATCCAGGTTTTGCTCTGGCGATGGGCTAGATTGATCTTCCTTTGAGTTGACGTTGAGCAAGGGGAGACTGACAGTAAACGTAGCGCCTTTCCCTTCTCCAGGGCTGTCAGCGGTGACGGTGCCGCCGTGGGCTTCGACCAGTTGATAGACGATCGCCATGCCCAACCCTAGCCCCCCGTGGTTGCGAGTTACAGACGCATCCTCCTGACAGAACGACTCAAAGATGTGGGGCAGAAAGTCTGGACTGATGCCTTTGCCGGTGTCTGTGATGGTGATCTGTGCCTGGTTGTCGAGTTGCTCTAGGCGAATGTCGATGTGTCCGCTGTTGGGCGTGAACTTGACCGCGTTGGTTAGCAAGTTCCAAACAATTTGCTGGAGCCGAACGTCATCTCCGGCTACTTGCCCGACATCGAAGATCATCGGATGAATCTGAATGGACTTGGCGATCGCGGCAGTCTGCACAGTGTCGATCGCGGACTCAATCACCTTTAACAAATTCACAGGAGCCATATTCAGACTCATCTTGCCGCGCAACACACGCGCCATATCGAGCAGGTCATCGATCAATTGACATTGCGCTTTGGCATTGCGCTCGATCGTCTCTAAGGCTACGATCGTTTTGGTTTCATCGAGTTTGCGAGTTTGCAGCAGTTTTGTCCAGCCCAAGATTGGGTTGAGCGGCGATCGCAGTTCGTGAGAGAGAATGGCTAGAAACTCGTCTTTGATGCGGTTGACTCGTTCTGATTCTACTAAGGCAGCTTGTTTCTGTTGTAAGATACGCTCACGATCGCGTTCAAGTTGAACGCGATCGGTAATATCATTTGAGATGCCAATTAACCCAATCACCTCTCCAGCTTCGTTATAGTAAGGTGCTTTCATGCCCAAGAAAATGTGAATGCCATCTGGAGTCTCTTCCACCACTTCCACTTGTCCCGATGCCATAATCCGCTGGTCATTTTCCATCACCCGCACAGCATCTTCAGGTGATGGGTAGAGATCGCTATCGTAACGACCAATTACCTCAGCAGCCGTTTTGCCTAGGGCGGCAAGGGTCGCTGGATTAGCATAAATAATCCGTCCTTGCCGATCTTTGACAAAAATCGGGGTCGGTGCAGATTCATTGATCACATCCAAAATGGCATTCTTTTGCTGCAACTCTGCTTCGGTGCGTTTTCGTTCTGTGACATCTCGTGAAGTCGATAAGATTTTCACAACTTGCCCTGCGCTATCCCGAATCGGCGTGACCACCACATCCCACCATTTGGGTTTGCCCTTGACGGTCGCACAAAAGCCCTGAAATTTGCGGATTTCGCCAGATTTCGCTGCGGTGAATGCCGCTTTTGCGGCTTGCCGATGTTCACCTTGCCAGAAACAGAGCCACTCTGAGTTTAGGTAGGGAGTCAGGTCGTCGATCTCCAGCAGACAGATGCCCCCGGCATTCATGTATAAGAGTTGTGCGTCTAGGTCTAGGACTTTGATGCAGTCACTGCTGCTTTCTAAAACGCTGTTCTTAAACTCTTCGCTCTGCTGTAAGGCTTCTTTTGCCCGGATGCGATCAGTAATGTCGATGCCGGAAGGAATTAGAAACTCAACTTCTCCGGAATCGTACAATAGAGGCGCTAAGCAAAAATCGATGATAATGAACTGGTCTTCCCCTAAGCGGATCTGCACGTCATAGCGAACCGTTTCTCCGGCTGCTGCTTGTCGAATCGCTGCCCAGAGTTGTGCTTGAATTTCTGGATCGTAAGCCCACCAATAGGCATCGGGAAAGGGTTTCTCTAATACATCCGTCGCAGACAGCGAAGCGGCGGCTAACGCGGTGCGATTGGCTTCAATGAGTGTACCGTCTGGGGTCATTACGCCCACAAAACTAAACAAGCTATCGAGGACGCGACGGAGTTGGGATTCACTGCGGTGAATTTCGATTTCTGAGCGTTTGCGATCGGTAATGTCTTCTGCAATGCCAGCAAATCGATACAGCGTCCCGGACTGATCGTAAAGGGGAAAGCAGCGATCGTTCACCCAGCGAATCGTGCCATCGTCTAAGACAATGCGGTATTCTTCATCAAATTGACCCGCCGCAGCTTTTGACTGAAAGGCTTGGGATGCCCATTCGCGATCGTCTGGATGAATATGATCCACCCAAAATGAGTGATTTTCATACAATTCCTGCGGTTGCCATCCCCACAGGCGTTCATAGGCAGAGCTAACGTAGGAAGCACGACCTTCAGGTTCTTCTCTTAACCAGAACACTGCATCAATATTTTCAGCAAGCTGACGAAAACGGGTTTCACTCTCCTGCAACGCCTCTTCTATCCGTTTGCGCTCGTCAATAGCTTCGATTACCGAAATAAAATGCAGCGGCGCACCCGCAGCATTGAGCCGGAGTGAGACTGTCAAGTTGACCCAGACAATGTGACCTAGTTTGTGAATGTAGCGTTTTTCCATCGTATAGGTCTGGCGTTCCCCTGCTAACAGTTGGCGAACATATTCCAGATCGATCGCGAGATCTTCAGGATTGGTGATATCTTGAAAGGTGAGATCGAGTAATTCTACTTCCATGTACCCGACGATATCGCAGACCTTGTGATTGAATGTCAGCCATCCACCATTGAGACCGATATGGGCGATGCCGACGGCGGCTTGCTCGAACGTACTCCGAAATCGCTCCTCACTCTCTAGTAAAGCTGCTTCGGCGATTTTGCGATCGCTAATATCCAGATCTACGCCAGACATCCGAATCGGTTGCTCACTCGCATCGTAGAATACTTTTCCCTGACTCAATGCCCACCGAATGGTGCCATCTGGATAAAGCACCCGAAATTCGATGTCGTAGTTTGCACCCGTGGCAATTGCCGCATTGATCGCGTCTAGAACGCGATCGCGATCGTCTGGATGCAGCCTTGCCACAAACTGCTCATAAGAGCCATCAAATTCTCCAGGAGCCAACCCAAACAGGGCTTCCATATTCGACGACCAGATAATTCGGTTTTCTAGAATATTCCAATCCCAGGTTCCCATTCGGGCAGCTTGCAGCCCCAGCCGCAGCCTTTCTTCACTGCCTCGCAGCACCTCCTCTGTCCGTTTGCGCTCCGCGAGTTCGTGCTGGGATTGTTGATAAAGCTCTGCCTGCCGAATGGCAACGCTAACCTGTGTGGACAACTGCTGAAGCAGATCAATCTCTAAGGGGTGCCACTGACGAGGCGCGGCGCAGTGATGAGCAATCAGCACACCCCAAAACTGATCGTCGTGCAAAATGGGCACCACTAGATTCGCTCTGACTTGAAGCCCAGCCAAGAGTTGGACATTGCACGGATCGATGCTGCCATCATGAATATCGGCTTTGACGGTCACTCTTCCTTGACGCTGGAGAGTGACATAGCTCTCGACAAAACAAGGATCATGGATCTGCTCTGCCAAAATCGATCGCCACTCTGCGCCCACAGATTCTGCGACCACCCTGCCATCACCGTCTGGCTCTACTTGGAACACGACCACGCGATCGGTCTGAAGAAATTGCCGCACTTCTGTAACAGTGGTCTGCAAAATCTCGTTTAAGTCCAGCGATCGAAAGACTTTCTGAGCAATCTGGGTGACGACGCGCTCTCGATCGATGCGCTCTTGGAGTTGAGTTTGCAACTGCACCGTCTTAATCGTTGTCTCCAACGCCAGCTTCAGACCCTCCGGCGTAATTTGTTCTTTAACCAGATAATCTTGTGCGCCCGCTTTAATCGACTGGACAGCGATCGTTTCGCTTCCGGCTCCCGTTACCATCACGATCGGGAGCGGCTGCTGAGTTTGCAGGGCAGCGAGAAATTCTAGCCCATCCAGGTCGGGCAATCGATAGTCGAGCAACACGGCATCGGGCTGGTGCTGTCGCCAAAGATTCAATCCTTCTTCGCCCAGGCTTGCCTCTACGATCGTGTAGTCATAGTCTTGATCGCGCAGCAAATAGCGTCGATACAGCTCGCGGTCTTCTGGGCTGTCCTCCACAATCAAGACGGTGCGATGAAGTTGAGTGTTCATGGGCGCTGCTCTATCACGCTGGTAGGGAGAACCGTAGTATCAAACCAGTAATCTATTAAAATTTCAATACTATGCTTTAATCGATTAAAATTCATCGGCTTGACAATGTAGCTGTTAACACCCTGTCGATAGCAGGCTTCAATATCCTTGGGGTTGTTGGAAGTCGTAAAAACAACGAC
>CASBQE010000441.1 GCA_949127665.1 Synechococcales cyanobacterium PMM_0083 | reverse complement strand
GCGATCGCATCTGCATTAGTCTTATCTGCACCAGGTAGAGGAATAGCTTGCGCTTTGACAGAGTGTGGTAGCCCAACGGTTGCAGAAGCCGCCAGAAAAGCCACCAATAATGGAGATAAACGCATCTTGTTCAAGCTATATTGCACAACCACACACCAAATCCTGTTAAAGCAGGCTATAGAGGATACGTTCAATCAATCAAACAGCAAGGCATAAGCTGTAAAAACTAAACCGTCAAATTTTACCGCATCAGTGCGTACCAATACTTAATACTCACTAAGTTTGATTTTCTAGTGAGTTTAAATTTCTAGATTGAATGTGCCAAGACTCGCTGCATGACTAACTGATAAGCAGACTCAATTTCACCTAAGTCATTTCGGAATCTATCTTTATCCATAACGCGCCGTGATGGATCGGTTTCTGACTGATTCCACAAACGGCAGGTATCGGGACTAATTTCGTCTGCCAAGATCAACTGTTGAGTGTGATCAAGCCCAAATTCTAGCTTGAAATCCACTAATGTAATGCCACAGTCCTCAAAGAAATCAGTCAAAATTTTGTTAATCTTAAGTGCTAGGTTTGCCAACTGATCAACCTGGTCAGGCGTGGCGAGTTTCATCAACAGCAGGCGATCGCGGGTGAGCAATGGATCACCCAACTCGTCGTTCTTGTAGTAAAACTCAACTAAAGGGGGTGCAATCAAAGTGCCCAATTCCAACCCAGTTTGTTTACATAGGCTTCCCGCTGCCAAATTGCGGATCACCACTTCTATGGGAATAATCGTTACCGCTTTAACCTGCATCTCATTTTCACTCAACTGCCCAACAAAATGAGTCGGGATTCCAGCACTTTCTAACTGTCGAAATAAATGGCTTGAAATCGTGCAGTTCATGGCTCCTTTGCCCTGAATGGTGCCGCGTTTTTGGGCATTAAACGCAGTGGCATCATCCTTGAAAACAGATAGCAATATATTAGCCGCCCCCGTTGAATAGAGGATTTTTGCTTTACCTTCATAGAGTTTTTGGTTAGGGGAAGTGGTCATAAGCGAGTGCCCAAATTGATGCGATTCCTAAAAATTATGGATTAAGCTGCTTAGCTCTTCATCTCATCTTTACCTGAAAAATGCAAATCTCCCTTACGCTTGCTTTAGATTGTTGATTCTAACCATGAAGCTCCTACGTCTGAAGATCATGCTGGTAGTTTATCTGGGGTTGGCGGGCTGTTCCCTGAGCCAGTCTTCTAGGATGGCATCATCAGACAATGGAGCTTTCAGTAATGCCGTTTTTGCAGAGACTCTTGCTCCGGCAGAAAAGTTCCGGGCGGCTAAGCTGCTTGCTTGGGATGCCGCAGTAATAGTGCAGCATCCTCCCCATTCGGCTGATGTCTGGCAGTCTGCCAGAGTTAAGTGGCGGCAGGCAATCCGCTTACTAGAAAGCATTTCTGGCACAACCCCTTTAGCGGCTCAGGCACAAGCTAAATTAGCCATTTACCAAAAAAACTACGCGGTGATTAGCCAGCGATTAGGAGCAGAACAAACGGCAAGAGATCAGCTTGTTAAAGCTCAAACTCTGGGGTGGCAGGCGGCAGTGACGGTTCAAAATCCGCCCCACTCTCTCAAAGTTTGGCAGCGTGCCAGCCAAAAATGGGCGGCAGCGATCGCACTGTTGACTACGGTGCCGTCTAGAACCTCTGTGACTGAGGTTTCTCGCTCAAAGTTGGTCACCTACCGCAACAACTTTTCAGCGATCGCCCAGCGCCTTCAAACCGAACGAGCCGCCCAGAAAATAGTACGGCAATTTGCCCAATCGACTCAGGCTCTTGCGTCTCTTCAAGCTCAGGCGGCGATCGGAGAAACTGAGCAGCCATTAGGGATTGACTATTCAAGTTATCGCCAGAATGTTCAAGCCCTGAAGGACACATTGACTCGTTTTAAGCAGGAGCCTGAAGCAACTCAGCATCCGGTTTATCAACCCCTGGCAGCGGCGATCGCAGATTACGAGTTCATACTGAGTATTTGGGACTCTTACCTGAAGCACAAGCAAGCCAATATCTTGTGGCTTAACAATCAAGACTTTTACAATATGTTGATTCCCCTAACATTGATTGACGGTCGTACCTTACAGCAAAAGTACAAAGTCAAAATTTATCGCGCTTCAGGCGTAGCAAAAGTTTCATTAAAACTGACTGCCTGGGAAATTTGGGAGCAGGCAAGCCGTCATGTTGCGCTTGCCCAACAGCAGGTTTCTACTCAAGTAGATGGAGCATCGATACAATCGTCTTATCCTATGTTCTTATTCTGATGTCTTCGTCTGACTCTGCTCAACCCATCTGGCTTAGCGTTTTGCGGCTGCTTCGCTGGGATAAACCTGCTGGACGCTTAATTTTAATGGTTCCGGCGCTGTGGGCGGTGTTTTTAGCCGCACGAGGAACGCCGCCGCCTTTGTTAGTGGGCGTGATTATATTAGGAACGCTGGCAACCAGTGCCGCTGGCTGTGTGGTGAACGACCTATGGGATCGAAATATTGACCCTAAAGTTAAGCGGACGCGCGATCGCCCATTGGCGGCTCGTGCTTTGTCAATTTGGGTGGGTTTAGGAGTGGCGATCGCATCCTTTATCTGTGCCTGGATCTTGTCTCTGTACCTCAATCCCCTAACCTTTTGGCTCTGTGTGGCGGCAGTTCCAATTATTGTGCTGTATCCCTTGGCAAAGCGAGTTTTTCCGATCCCGCAACTGGTGCTGGCGATCGCCTGGGGTTTTGCGGTGCTGATTAGCTGGAGCGCAGTGAGTTGTGGCTCAATCCCGGCTGCTACTCCCTGTTTAGGCACGCCTACTTGGTTTCTGTGGGGAGCGACGGTGCTGTGGACTTTGGGATTTGATACGGTTTATGCCATGTCCGATCGCGAAGATGATCGCCGTCTGGGGGTAAACTCCAGTGCGCTATTTTTTGGCAAGTACGTCTCCCATGCAGTCGGGATATTCTATGCAGGCACCGCCATTTTGCTAGCAGCAGTTGGTAGCAATATGGGGCTGAATGGGTCTTACTGGTTCACTTTGGCGATCGCGATCGGGCTATGGATCTGGCAATACTATCGCCTTTGCCAAAAAATAATTCCTCATGCCGCCTATGGGCAACTCTTCCGGCAAAATGTATGGATTGGTTTTATTTTGGTTGGGGGAATGATAGCGGGCAACTGGCGGTGAAAATCAAACAAAAAGAAAGGCTGGCTCAAAAGATCGAGCCAGCCGAAAACACTAGATGTAAAGTGAAAGGTTCACTAGACAGAGATCAGAACTCCACCCAGCGTTAAGGATCAGTTTGCAAAACCTGAGGATGTAAGCACGTCATCATTTGCTGGATACCGCGATGAAGCCGACGAGTCACTGTCATGGGGCTGACCCCAATTTTCTCTGCGACTTCTTTCCGAGACAAATCTTTGAAAAAGACAAACTCGACTGCTTGGCGGGTTTTTTCTTCTAATTGCCCCAATGCCCGTTGAATTTGCTGCCGATCTTCTTCCAAAATTTGCAAGTTTTGGTAGTGAGAATCGGGCAAAGTATCGCCTAAGGTCATTGGAGAATCAATTTGCTGGCTAATGGTGGCATCTAAGCTCAAAGGCATACGATTTCTAGTTGCCATGCGGCTTTCGCGCCACTCGTAGACCGAAACTCCAAGGTGGGTGGCAATTTCATCATCTGTGGGCTGGCGACCAAACGCTTCCGATAGTTCTTCGCGAACTTTTTGCCCTGCTTTGTTGAGTTGCTGCCAACGACGGGGAATCTTAACGGTAGAACTGCGATCGCGCAAAAAGTGCAGCATCTCGCCGCGAATGTAGGGAACCGCAAACGAGCTAAATGCACATCCTTGATTGGGATCAAACCGTTCGATCGCCCGAATTAGACCCAAGTACCCGATCTGCTCTAAATCTTCGTAAGGTTCGGCACACTGATGACTCACCCGATGAGCAATTTTTCTGACCAAACCCGCATTCATTTGAACGAGTTGATTACGTAGCCTAACTGAGGGATTGTGGTGGTAGGAAACCAACAATTCCATTCCGCGAGAACGAACGCAGGGTTGAGTAGCTATCATTTGCAAGTCACCTTTCACATCAGAGTTAAGCTCATTCTCGTTAGACCGAGGGGTATAAACCATCGTCGATTTACGGTACTGTTGCGGGGTGCCCTTTTGAAGATTCGGCATAAACACGCAAACAAGTTGAACGCAACACAATCCAGTTTTGAAGAAAAGTCAGACTTTTAGGGCTACTAAAATCTAATAAAAGTAGAGTTTGAAAATGCTTAAACTCAGCGCTAAAGAGTTGAATTGCTGGCGGCAAAGGGCTTTTCGAGAATGTTTTTGCTAGGATCGCAGATAAAAGTTCACAGCCTAATTTAAGGAGTTTTTCTATGGTTACTGCTGCTCAAGCCCGCCCGACTGAACGCGCCAAGTTCATCCAAAAAACATATATCCATTTGGCAGGAGCAGTTCTTGCATTTGTCTTGGTGTCTTATTTTCTGTTTCAAACCGGAATTGCAGAGGTCTTAACAAGACTGATGACGGGCAGTCAATTTAGCTGGATCGCTGTCTTGGGAGTGTTTATGCTCTTGGGCTGGTTATCGAGAGGATTAGCCGCCAAAGCAGATTCTATAGGCAGTCAGTATGCCGGGTTAGCGCTGTTTGTGGTCGTCCAGGCAATTCTTTTTACGCCCTTGCTCTACATCGCTGCGCGCTTCTCCGATCCCAGTGTGATTCCAACAGCGGCAATCTTGACACTCACGATGTTTGCGGGTTTGACAGCGGTGGTCTTTATTAGCCGAAAAGATTTTTCGTTTTTAGGCAGCATTCTTGCAATTGGTGGTTTTATTGCCCTAGGTGTCATTGTTTGCAGCGCGATTTTTGGCTTTACTCTGGGTCTGTTCTTTTCGTTCATTATGGTGGTGTTTGCCTCGGCGGCAATTTTATATGACACCTCCAAAGTGCTGCACAACTACTCAACAGATCAATATGTGGCGGCTTCCCTGGAGCTATTTGCCTCCGTTGCGCTGCTGTTTTGGTATGTCTTGCAAATCGTCATGTCTATGTCGTCGCGCCGTTAGTTTTTTCGCGATCGCACTTATCACAGTGCCAGCCTTAAAGTATTTGAAAGCTACAGTTACAAAGCTGTAGCTTCTTAATTTAAAGGCGTATTTTATCAGCCAAATGTGTTGTCAGCTAACTCATTGCCGAATGTAAAGATGCCTGCGCTTAAACGAAGTGGGTGCATTACTGTTAATAATTACAGATTGATTAAGAGATTAAATCGCAATGGAAATGCTGGAAGTTAAGCGTGAGATTGGTGTGCTAAGCGATCGCCTGGGCAAAGCTCAGGACTATCTTTGACGTTGCCGCTTTAACCGCCAAAATTAAGGATTTGGAGCAAGTCGCTGCTCAACCCAGCTTTTGGGATGACCAAGCCAGCGCCCAAAAGATCTTGCAAGAACTGAACGACCTGAAATCTAACTTAGAGCAGCTTCATCAGTGGCAAGCAAACTTGGAAGATGCCCAAGCTGTGCTGGAATTGCTGGCAGTGGAACACGATGATGGCTTGCTGGAAGAAGCAACATCCAATGTGACCCAATTGAGCCGCGCTTTGGATGAATGGGAATTGGAGCAGCTTTTATCAGGTCTATACGACCAGAAAGGAGTGGTGCTAACGATTAATGCTGGAGCAGGTGGAACGGATGCTCAAGATTGGGCAGAAATGTTGCTGCGAATGTATACCCGCTGGGCAGAGGCGCGACGATATACCGTTCACCTATCGGAAATGTCGGAAGGAGAGGAAGCAGGGATTAAATCTGCAACGCTAGAAATCGAAGGGCGCTATGCCTATGGCTATTTGAAGGCAGAAAAGGGAACTCATCGCTTAGTGAGAATTTCGCCATTCAATGCCAATGATAAGCGGCAAACCAGTTTTGCTGGGGTTGAAGTGATGCCGTTGCTGGATAACACCGTGCAGCTTGACATTCCTGATAAAGATCTAGAGATTACGACGACTCGTGCGGGGGGCAAAGGGGGACAAAACGTCAACAAGGTGGAGACAGCAGTCCGAATTACT
>CASBQE010000440.1 GCA_949127665.1 Synechococcales cyanobacterium PMM_0083 | reverse complement strand
TTTTACAAGGCTTTCAGAGCTTATGGTTCAAGGATTAAGCTATTTTTTCAAAGTTAACTCTGCTCCTAACTTTGAAAAAAAGACCCCGTCCACGGTTGAATCAGGGTTTGAGCCTCAAACTCTGCTCAAACTTTGTCCGAACTATTGTTATCAGTGGTTAGAAAATAATCCGCGCTTGCTGTGATGGCACAAGCAACGTGCAAAGCGTCAATATTTTTTAGCCCTAATTGATTGAGTGATTTAGCAATATGAATGATGTCATCTGATGCTTCTATATCAGTATTGGCGTATTTTTTCCATTTTCCAATTTGTTCGCGCCGTTCCTGAAATGGATTTTTTTCGTTTTCGTAGTCTAATATGTAAGCCCAAACCAGTTCATAGAATCCCAAGCGGATATTTTCTTGTATCTTGAGTTTTGCTTCTGTATCAAGCAAGATTTTGATGTTCGATTGGTCATCAAATGGTCGGTTAAAAACGCAGTTATCAAGATACAGTTTCATCGTTTATTCTTTAGTGTCAACCGCTGGGAAAAGCTGCTGCATTAGCCCATTTTTATGGGTTTTAAGGGTGTCGATTTTTTGGATTTGGGCAGTGATTAGTTCGTCGAGGAAGGAAAGACAGTCAGCAATCTTTTGTTGTTCCTTGATGTCTTTTGGCAAAACTACTGGACAATCCAAAACATCATCTTTTCTAAGATTTGTTTGTTTTACACCATCATCAAACTCCAGAAAATATGAATTTCTGTTTAGAATGTAAAACAACAAAATGCTCACCGCTTTAATCGCTGTAATTTTACAGATTCGTTGATTAACCGTGTATAAGTTATCGAAGTCTACGAGAAAGCACTTGGCGATGGCTCTTCCATTAGGTACATCGCTTAATACCATTAGGATATCTTCCTTATTTGCAATGCAAAAAGCTGTTCTAGTGAATTTTCTAACTTCACCATCAGTTGAGATAAATTTTGAATTTACAACTATAAATTCACCTGAATCAACTATGTCTTGTTCATGTGCCTTGCCGTTCTCGTAAGTAGCTACTTGTCCGATAGTTGTTTTCCCCCACTCCCCTGCATCCTGAAATTCAGGGAAGCGTCGATCGGGCAGGGTTTCGCCTTCTGCGGGAAAAAGCTGCTGCATTAGCCCTTTTTTGTGGGTTTTGAGGGTGTCGAGCTTTTGGGTTTCTGCGGTGATGCGATCGTCGAGGGAAGAAAGGCAGTCAGCGATTTTTTGCTGTTCTTTCTTGTCAGTTGGAAAATAAATATCGACACCTGCCAATCGTCCAGCCGAAATACCCAGAACTTTTGTGCCGTGCGCAACTCTCTTGATTCCAGTTCTAATGCTGTTAGACTTAAATAAGTAGCCCCCAAAGCCAATAACTAATTTAAATTCTATTTGTCGAGCTAGTAGAGTATGCAAACCAGACAGGAGTTTCTCATTATTCAAGTTAACAATTTCTATGCTCTTTCCAACATCATTCAAATCTTCTGATGCGTCAGCAAAAACCATGTCACCTTCAACGCAATAACTATCTGATTTAATTTTTTCAGTAGCTTGTGAAGGATTTACAAATGGCACTATTTCTTTTCTGATATCAAACGATGTAGAAAATTTGCAATATCTCAATAACCGCTGGTAGAGCCATCCCTATCAGGATGCTCTAGATTCCAGTAGAGAGTGCTAACGCTGCTTTAGCTTTATGGCGCAGAATATCAGGTAGAGGCGGAACTTCTCCATCTTGGTGCAATCGAGAGAGCAAGAATTGCCAAAAGGATATGCCTAACTTACGACAAGTCTTTTTCAAGCCAATCAAGGTATCTCTGGCTTGTTGTCCCGCTTTAGACCTTGTCCCACCACTGATTTTACGCCGCAGCACATATTCGCGAATATCGGTTTCTGCGCCATTGTTATGTAAGGGGAACTGGGGATAGTCCAAGACCAATAGCAATTGGGCTTTGTGTTCCCGAAAGCCTTTGAGCACAATGTTCAACGTGGCATGATGCAAATAGCAACGTCCAAAGAGTTGGTCAAAGCTCGGCTCTAGGGTGATTTTGCCCTGAGCAGTCGGCTCCATCTGATATTGCTTGAGTTGCTGATAGTACTGCCACAACCGGTCTTGCACCTCGGCAATGTTATCGCGCTGCTTTTGGGTATTGCCTTGTAAGCGCCGCAATGCGCGCTCGGCATGCACCCAACACAACCCATGGGTGAGGAGATTGAACTGTTTTGCCCCATCACTGAGCAGGCGCAAGGCCGGATTGATGGATTGACTCATCAGTCCACCGAACAAGGCCGCCTCAGTGACGAGTTGCACGGCTTTGGCGCTGACAATCCCCTGGGCCACCAGATAGGCTTGCCAATCTTGAGCACTCTCGGCTAAGAGCTGCTCTGAAAAGCTCAATTGCGCCTCATACTTTTGGGCTAACGGCAGCGGTGCTAGATACTCACGAGCAGCAGCATTGAGCACATAGCGGCATGATCCCCCTTGCAACACTTCCAGGAAGTTGAGCCGACTTTTAGACGCACTACTGTGGAAATAGGTGAACCACTCGTTGCCAATCACTGTGCAATAGCCATTCTTGCCTTGATGGCGCGCCCCTGTATCATCTGTGTGAATGTACCCTGAATGCTCTAGAGCCGCTTGTAAGACTTGCTTCTGCTCGGCATGAAAGCTCTCTTTGTGCTCACTCAAAATATTGTGCAGTTGACCGACTGAAATCTCGATACCCCACTCGCTCAACTGCTCGTACAGCAGCGCTTGACTCACCCGACATTGATAATACTGGTAGAGAATATAGCCCAGCAGTAAAGGCCCATAATGCCCTTTGTGGTACTCTTTGGGCAATTCCCCAACCACGGTTTTACCTTCTGGGGTGACATACTCCGCCAGTCGAAATCGGATATTATGCCGCTTGAGTTCAAGTTCTTGCACGTCATAGTCCCGATAGCCATTAAACTCTGACCCTTCTGGCACCGTTTCTGGCTCGATGATCCGTTCTTCATCCACCTCAAAGTTCTGTTTTTTCCCTTTCTTGGCTGAACCTGCCCGTTTGCCTTCCCCAGCCTTCTCCCCCATTCCCTTGCCTGCATTCAACCGACTTGGGCTAATCTTAGGCCGTCCTTTCAGTTTCTTCTGGTTGCAAACTTCCGCTTCTAATTGCTCGATCCGCTCCGCCTGCTGCTGGTTTCGCGCCATCAAGGTCTCAATCACTTGCTGCAGTTCGGCGATACTTTGCTCTTGGACCTTTACCAGTCGCCGCAATGCCGCTACTTCTTCCACTGCACTACTGGGTAAAACGGGCGATGCTTCTTGGGATTGACTCATACTTCTGTTAGACCAGGTTTTCCTTGTTTTGGCAAGTCTTGCTATCTTTCTTTACCAGCGGTTATTGAGAAGTTGCC
>CASBQE010000439.1 GCA_949127665.1 Synechococcales cyanobacterium PMM_0083 | reverse complement strand
TAACTGAGATCTTGCACCAGACTCAACAAGGGGTTGCCAAAGGAGCAAAAAGCTGAAAGAAAGGGCGTAAGAAAAACAATTGGACGGTTATGGAAACCATCGTTGAACCCGCCCAAGGGCTAGTGTATAGCCTGCTCTGCCTGATGCCTAGTGTGTACCAAAAAGCCAGCCTGAATGCCCTATTCGGGCTGTTTCTCGAAGCTCAAGGGCATCCTTTACCCCAACATACGCAGGTAAAATCTGCCAGTTCGTCGAGCCGCTTTCTCAATCATTATGGCTGGACTACTCGTGAAGTAATTCGGACGACCCGGCAAGCGGTGTTGGGGCAAATCGCCCGACATCGACCGCATGGGGGTCTGCCTCTGCCGGTGTTGATTGACCTGAGCAGTCTGCCTAAATGCGGCAAGTTTTTCCATTTAGGCACCCCCACCGATACCCCCGACACTCCCGACCCGTGGGTGCGAGTGCTCAACGGCAAACGCGGATTACCCATTGTTGTGTTGTATCTGGTGCTCGGTGAGTGGCGAGTGCCCTGGAGCTTTCGAGTTTGGCGTGGCAAGGGGCATCCAAGTCCGGTACCATTGGCGTGCAAGTTGTTGGCAACGGTGCCCACCCAGTTGAGGCAGGGGCGGGTGGTGATTGTGCAGGCAGACCTGACTGACTGACACAAAATATCGGGTGAGGGGCAAATCCACGTACTCTGGAGATTATCACATCAACCAGAGATAGTCATGGAAGCAACCCCTCGTCTATATGATGCGGCGGCAGTTACTCATGATGCGCTGCGGCAGTTACTCGCTCAACAGTGCCGCTGGCAAGACCAACGTCATATGTATATCAGTAAGCAAAAGCCAATACGCAAAAGTGGAAGACAGCATTATTCTGTCTTCCACTTTTGCACAGAACGTAGTCTAATCAGTGCGATCGCGTTGCATTCTCTCAGTTTGAGTATCCACTACAGGAGTTGATGGATCAACAATTTGAATATTGTCGAGGCGATCATTCTGCATTCTCCGAGTTTGACTATCGACTGTTGCATTATCGTGATCTCCGCTAGGAACCGTATTTTCAACGCGATGCCAAGCATCTTTCGTTGCGTGCTTTGCCTTATCCCAAGCTAAGCCTGCGCCGCCTTTGTTTTTTTCATAATCGCTTCTAAGGTCTGGCTCTGCATCTTCATACGTTCTGCCAGCGCTACCATAGCGATCATATCCTTCATATCCAGCCCGGTAGGCAGGCTGATATTCATTGTAGTCATGCGCTTTGTCGTAATACGGCTGAGACGTATGATTGTTCCGCCAATAATCATCTTCCACAGTTGGATTGATTTTCTCAGCAGCACTCTTGCCAGCCAAACCACCCGCAACAGAACCCACAACGGCACCGATCGCAGCACCTACAGGACCGCCGAGTGCAGCGCCCACTGCGGTGCCAATCGCACCAGCACCAGCGGCACCTACGCCCGTACCGACAGGATGGGCACCCGGTTCGCCAGTAATTGGATCTAAATTAGCGTCATTGGTGTCATCCAATATTCTCTTATCGTTACTCATAGAGTGTCTCCTTAGTGATTAACTCAACATTAATATTGCTCTAATTTAGTTGGAGTCAACCTTTGAACGCCTCTTCTAAAAGAGTGAAACTTCGAGTTGTGAATTTCATCTCAATTCTGTTTTTTTGATAACATTTTCTATGTCTTTCGATATATCTAAAGTCGATGTTATGTGTTTACCTAACAAGAAATCTTCAAAAACGTTTATTGTTCATACGGAATTTAAGGCACTTCGCGAAATGCTAGTACATTAACTTCAAAAAGTAGGTTAAGTAGCTAGGCTGGCGGTTGCAGCGATGCTAAGACTGTGGCAACTTCTGGCGAAATAGAAGTGAAGCGAATTAAGAAATGATTCTCTCGATCTGCAACTTTTTTTAGAACTTTGGCGTACAAATCACCTGCAATGGGAGCGCGATCGCGTCCGGGTTGGAGATGCAGTTTTAGATTAGTCAGCAAATCTAGTGTGTGGTCTGTTTGCAACTCAGCACTAGACTCGGATAAGCGGGTCAGAGCGCCTTGAAACAGAGTGCCAACGGCGTGTTTCCCTTCTAGAACGGTGTATTCCAGAGAGACTGATTGCTCAAGGGGCAACAAAAGATCGGTTGCTTGAGGAAGCGCAAGATTATAGGGAATACCAATGCCGCCCACTTCATACAGCGTGATTGGAACGCGAATTCCTTTTGGTTCTACTTGAATTTGTCCATCAATTTGCACTTCACAGTTGGCATCCTTGAGCGTATCCTCGGAAATCAAAATTTGCCCACCAACGGTATAAGACTCAATCCGGGCAGCTAAGTTTACGTGGTTGCCAATGACGGTATATTTGGCACGTTTTTGAGAGCCAACGTTGCCAACCACGACCTCTCCTGTATTGATGCCAATCCCCATTTCGATCGCGGGTAGCCCAAGCTGCTGATTTTGCTCGTTTACTGTTGCCATCGCACACTGCATTGCAACGGCACAGGCGATCGCTCGCTGCGCATCATCATCCCGGCTAACGGGCGCACCAAACATCACAAAAATACCATCTCCAATGAACTCATTAATGGTGCCCTTGTAGTCATCCACTACCTCTGCCATCGCCCCTAAATAGAGGTTTAGCAGCGTCACCACTTTCTCCGGCGGCAACCATTCCGAGACGGCAGAAAACCCCCGCAGATCAGACATCAGCACCGTCACTTTACGTCGCTCACCGCCTAACTGCAAACCAGAAGGAGTTTCGAGCAGATTGGATACCACTTCATCGGTGAGATAGCGCCCAAAGGTTTTTCGCATTTCTCCAGCGCTGTGGGCGAGGTAACCTGTAACAGAAAACGCCGACCCTGCTAACCCCATCAGCGCGGGCACTAGCGGTATCCACCAGCCGAGCAAAAAGGCACCATAAACACCGAGTATCAGTACGCCACCAGCCACCACCAACCGGAAACGCTTCAGAAATAGGAGTTTGGTGCTACCGCTAGTTAAGCGTTGCTGCCAGCAAAGCACACCCCCGATCGCCGTCCATGCCACAATCCACAAATATTCTGCCCAGTCTGGCAGGGTTTGAATCAGGCGACGCTGATCTAAGGCTGCCCCTAAAATGTGGCTAATCAGATTGGCATGAATCGCCACTCCCGGTGTCCGTTCAGGGATGCCCATCCATCGACCGCTATGGGATGTGTAGAACAAGTCTTTGTGGCTTTCAGCAATGTTACCAATCAGCACAATGCGATCGCGCACCAACTGCGGCGCAACCCGATTTTCCAGCACATCCATAATGCCGACCCGTTGAAAGCGATCAATGCCGCCGCGATAGTTGATCAAAACTTGATAGCCACCGATCCCCGCCCGAACATAGCCGCCATCATTTTCTTCCAGTGGTGGAAATATGGCAGATCCAGCATAAATGCGACCATCGGCAGTCACGTTACTATCTACACCTTGGCGCTGCAAATACTGATATGCCAATTTAAAGCCAAAGCTAAAAACAGAGTTACCTGCCTGAGTTGCAGCAGATAGAAGCCCACGTCGCACCCTGCCATCGGCATCCAACGGCAGATCGTTTGCGCCTACCTGATCGCGCTGCTGTAAAGCGGGAGGCGGCGCAACAGGTGAACTATCCGAGGTAGAACCAATCTTTTGCACTCCAATCAGGTTAGGCGTGGTCTTAAAAATCTTGACTAGTGCTTCATTTCCCGGTGGCATCGGCAGATCACGATAAATATCTAGCCCGATCGCCGTGGGAGTGTGCCGCTTCAAATTGTTCAACAGCCGCACCAGTATTGCGTCTGATATGGGATATTGCTGCAACTTCTGGATGTCGGCTTCATCAATAGTGACAATCAGAATTCGAGAGTCAACCGCCTCCTGTGGACGCAGGAGGAACAACTGATCCAAAGATGCCAACTCCACGATCTGCAACAATCCAGCAAGGCGCAGCAGCATAATCACACCTGCAACGGAGGGTACTGCAATCAGTACCGTTCGCCATCGCCAAAGATTTTGTTTAAGCGCTGCTAACATTCGTGAGGATTAGTTTCTAGCTGTCATAGGTCAATCCTGATTATTTTCTGATTGGATTTTGGCTGACCGTCACATCCAACAAAGGTTCTGCGGCGATCGCGCTCAAACCCACTGATTTCAGCAGTTCGTTCCAGCCAGTGATTGCGCCTGCATCTTCGGGGTTGGTGCGTCGGAGTACGGCGATCGCGGTCACAGCTTCATGCCAGATGCCATTGCCAGCATAAAGAGATGCGCGAGTTTTTAAGTCGGCTTTTTCTATCTGCTTCAGCAAGGTAACATCTGGAGCAATGCGTTCTGTCCAGCCTTCTGTAATGGGGTTAACACCCGGATCGCCGGGGTTACAATCCAATGTTAAAAACCAGTGGTAGCGTTTGCCAATTTCTAGTGGCGGCGCATTCTTAGGTAAAGCGTAGCTAATAATTCCCGATTTTGCAGGTAGCGGGATCGTAGCTTCATACACCACATCCACGTCATCACCCGTCAGGATCAAGAATTTAGCCACTTTTGCAGGAGATGAAGGAATGTGCCAATAAAAAGTAGGATTGGCGCTAAAAGTCAACCCTAAGCGTTCTTTAGGAATCAGAGAGATTGGCTTCTTATTTTTGGGAACGCAAGAATTGCCGCGAGTTGCACCGCCAGCGGTTGCCGGTGGAGTGCCCCGATTGGGTGGTTTGAAGCTTTGACTAATCTGGAAGGTGCCCCGATTGTGTAGAATCGAGCCTGATTGTGGCTGGGGAGCAGGAGCCGCACCAGCAGAAAGGGGAATTAGAGCCATACCTAGCGCGATCGCGGCACTAGAACGCATTACCCAGTGTTGTGTCATATTCCTAGTCATACCGCTATATCTCGGATGGGTTGCATGGATAAAAATTGGATCGCCTTTGGCTTGTCGATGCACCGAGGTTACTACAAAAATAAAAATCGCTATTCCAGTTTTCTACTCTCTAGTATTCCCTCGAATTTGACAAGACTGTGTGATTTGAAGCAAATATTTGTATGGGCGATCGCACACCAACCGCAGCTTCATCCATTCTTCATCAGAGTTCACTAG
>CASBQE010000438.1 GCA_949127665.1 Synechococcales cyanobacterium PMM_0083 | reverse complement strand
TCGATCGCGAGCGTCAACTCGCGATCGCTGGCATAGGCAGTCAGTGCCGCCGCAGGAATTTGGCTGACTGGTGAATCCATTGCTCTCACTTGACGAATTAGGGAAAGACCATCGACCTCTGGCATCCCAATATCAGAGAGCAGCAGATCAAATTGATTGGAGGTATCTGTTAGGGCGGCGATCGCCTCACTTGCCGATGCTGCCACCACCACCGTTGCCCCCAAATCTGACAGCATCCATTGAATCAATTCGCGGCTATCGGCTTCATCATCCACCGCCAAAATCTGCAAGCCTGCCAGGGAAGGCGCTTTAGGTGTTGGCTCATCTGTTGTCGCACCATCTGTCGCACCATCTGTCGCACCATCTGTCGCAACATCTGTCGCAGTCCTGGCTGGCTCTAGCTCACTAGCTGCCGTTGCTGCTAGCATTTTTGGCATTTCTGGCAGCGCAGCAGCGAGAGGTAACCGCACAATCATCGTGGTGCCCTGATCAACACCGGGACTCTCTGCCCGCACAGTGCCGCCGTGGGATTCTACGATATGCCGCACAATCGACAAGCCCAACCCCAACCCTTGGCTTGATTTGGTGGTCGTGGAATCACCCTGACGAAAGCGATCGAACACATAGGGCAACACGTCTGCCCGAATTCCTTGACCGCTATCATGCACTCGAATCTCAGCGTGAGTTTGCGTCGGCTCCAAGGTCACTTCTACTCGCCCCCCCGCCGGAGTAAACTTAATCGCGTTGGTGAGCAGATTCCACAGCACTTGCTGCAAGCGATTGCTATCGCCGATCAAGGTTGCCGACGTGAGCTGAGAAACCAGTTGAATTGTTTTTGCCTCAGCCGCCAATTGAGCAGACTCGATCGCCCTAGTGATGATCGGCACCAAATCAATGGGATAGGTGGCAAGATGCAGTTTGCCGCTGGTGATTCGAGAAATATCTAGCAGCTCCTCAATCAGTTGCGTCTGCGCCCTAGCACTGCGCTCGATCACTTCTAGGGCGCGAGTAACAGTCGCTTCTTCTAGCTTATGAGTCCGCAGGAGCTGTGTCCAGCCCAGCATAATATTCAGCGGATTGCGGAGTTCATGGGACAGGTTAGAGAGAAACTCATCTTTCGCGTGGTTGGCGGTTTCTGCCTCCTGACGGGCTAACTGCTCTTGGCTCAAAAGTTGCGATCGCTCTACCTCAAACTGCTGGCGCTCGGTAATATCTTCGATCGCCAGCAGCAGCATTTCAGTGTCATCCAGGTGCAAGATTTTGCAGGCATTCAGCAGCATGGTTTTCTGCCCAATCTGGTCAAAACTATGGGTGATTTGAAAATTTTGCAGCAGGGTATTGTTCACAAACACGTTTTCTAAGCGCGATCGCAAATCGGGCAGATTCCACTGTCCGTTGCCCAAGTCAAACAGCAGCGTCTTCTGTGTTTCCGGCGGTGCGACCTGAAAGGTTTGATAAAATGACTGATTGGCACTATTGACCCGCAGTTCAGCATCCAGCACGATCAGCGGCAGCGGCACCGTTTCGACGATCGCCTCTGCATAGTTACGCGATTCTTCCAGGGCAACGGCTCCGCGCTTTAAACCGTCAATATCCATCAGCACTAGCACTACGCCATCAATCCGATTTTCCGTGGTGCGATAAGGACGAATCAGCAGGTTATACCAGTGTCCTGCTTGGGTTTGCACCTCTAGCTCTTTCACTATCAGCGTTTCCAACACCTCTGTTATCAACACTTCTAAGTCAGGAAGATTGAGGTTGGTGCGGATGTCGCTTAGGGGTCTGCCAGCATCGGCAGCAATAAAATTAAACAGCCGTTGCGCTTGGGGCGTAAATCGACGAACGCGGAGATCGCTTGCCAACATCAAAATGGGCACGTTGATACTGGCAAGCAGATTGGTCAAATCATTGTTGACCTGATGTAGCTCAAGATTGCGGCTGCGGAGTTCTTCGTTGGTAGTGCTGAGTTCTTCGTTGGTCGCCTGAATCTCTTCTTTGGCAGTTTCTAGCTCTTCGTTGGTGCTTTGCAACTCTTCATTGCTCGACAAAATTTCCTCATTGGCAACCTTCAGGTCTTGGTGAATATTTTCCTGCCCCTGCATCATGGCTTGCAGATTTTCTTGGGTCATCCTCTGCTCTTGGGTGATCGCCGCGAGTGCCTGCTGTAGCCGCTGCACTTCCTGCTCCGGGTTTTCTGGCGCTGTATCTAGGGCGATCGCGCTGTTGATCGCGGGTGCAGCCGCTTCAAACAACACCAAAAAGTAGAGTTCTGCGATCGCGGTTGGCTGGAATGGGATCACTATCAGATTGACCGTGCTGAGCGGATCATCCGGCTTCAGCCGCACTCTTTCCTTTTTGACCGATACAGTCTGCTGCTGTGCCCGATAAAATGCCGTCTGCAACTCTATCAGCAGCGTTTCTCGCACCGTTCTAAATAAATTGAGGCTAGCTTTTCCGGGAGCAAGCTGCAAATAAGGGCTGGTGTCTCCTCTGATCTGCAAAATCTCTAGCTTGTCGTTGACGACCACCCCCACAGGCGCATAGTGATTGGCGATCGCTTGAGCCGTCTCTTTTTGCAGGTCGAAGCTATCCAATGGGTTTTGAGTCATCGGCTTAGGCTGATCTACTTTGGCAATGGGGTAGTTACTGGTAGTAAACGAAACAATGGATTGGCTATTGGTCGGCTTTTTAGTATGGATCTTATACTTTCGGCTGGTTAGTTCAAATAGGTCTGAGAATTTACCAATGCCTTCTGAGGTGCCCAACATCAAAAACCCCGTTGGCTTAAGACTGTAGTGAAAAATCGGCATCAATCGTTTTTGCAGGGTCTCGCCCATGTAGATCAGCACGTTGCGGCAGCTAATCAAATCTAGGTTAGAGAATGGCGGATCGCTGCTCAAGTCTTGACGGGCAAACACACAGAGTTCACGGATTGCCTTACAAATTTGATAGCTGCCGTCTTCTAAAAGAATGAAGAAGGCGTTTAGTCGTTCGGGTGAAACATCTGCCATTTGAGTGGCTGCATAGATACCCGATCTGGCTTTATCAATTGCCGCTTGGCTAATATCGGTTGCAAAAAATTGAATCGGCGGAAAACTCGCTTGATCCTTGAGAAATTCCAGCAGGCAAATGGCGATCGAGTAAACCTCCTCCCCGGTGGAACAACCCGCCACCCAAATTCGCACGGGAGACGCGGCTGATTTGTTTTGCGTAATGATCGGAAAAACTTGATCTTTGAGCAGATCAAATGCTTCGGGATCGCGGAAAAACCCAGTCACATGAATCAAAATTTCTTCATAGAGTGCGTTAACTTCTGCCGGATGTTCTTGCAGGTAATGGGCGTATTCATCCAGTTGTTCTAGTTTATAAAGCAGCATCCGGCGCTGAATGCGGCGATCGAGCGTCGTGGGTTTATACAGCGCAAAATCTACTCCAGAGGCTGACTTCAGCAGTGCAAAGATAGTGGAAAGGGCATCTACCCCGTTAGGGCTAATTTCTGGTGCTGAAACCAACGGCACTGGCTGGGAAATTAAGGGATGTTGACTGAGCTTGCCGAGTTCTTCGGCGATTTTTTGCGGCGGCAGCACAAAATCTACAGCGCCAGTGGCTACTGCGTTATTGGGCATACTGTCAAACTGGGCGGTGTCGTCACACTGGGCAAAGGTGATCCCGCCTGCTGCCTTGATCGCTTTTAAGCCGAGGGAGCCATCGCCATCGCCGCCCGATAAAACTACCGCGATCGCTTTATGCTCCAGCTCGATCGCCAGGGATTTAAACAGTGCATCTCCCGGCAAGTAAGTTCCTAGCACCTTCTCACGAGCCGTAAGGTGCAGCGCTCCTTTCACCAGCTTCATCTGAGTATTGGGCGGAATCACATACACATGGTTCGGCTCTACTACCATGCCATCTCGGACCTCATGCACCGGCATTTGGGTTTCCCGCCCCAATATCTCAGACAGCATACTTTTGTAGTGTGGGTCTAAGTGCTGAACCAAGACAAACCCCATGCCAGTATCAGCAGGAAGATGACTGAGTAATTGCCTAAAGGCTGCTAGCCCACCTGCGGAGGCTGCAATACCCACAACCGGAAATTTAGCCTCTGTTGATGTTTGTGGTGAGTCGCTGCTTTGGGCGATCGCGGCTTCTGAGGACGGTTGCTCAACGGTCATATAATTATGTTCAGATTAGGGCGGTGAGCAGGTATTCAACCCATGCCCAAGCTACCACGCATTCTATGCGTGGTAGCTTGGGCGAAATATATCGAATATTCCTTTTGGGATAAATAGCCTTTCGTGCGATCGACCATCAACTATTTACAGCTAAAAGCAAACAAAAGGCAAGCAAAGGCAGTTTACGCTTCCTTTGCTTACCCATAACAACTACCCAGTTGTAAAGCGAAAAATTTAGCGCATGAAAGTTTAGCGTATGTCAGAGCGAGTGGTGGTTGGCTCATAGCGATCGACGACTTCATTCTTAGGACGGCGCAGCCCTGCCAATCCGGTTAAGCCCAACAACCCTAACCAACCCCAGTTAAAGCCGTCGTTGTCTCTGGTCGTTCCGTATGAGGAGGTGCTAGCACCGGGAGCAGTCATGTTACCCGATTCAG
>CASBQE010000437.1 GCA_949127665.1 Synechococcales cyanobacterium PMM_0083 | reverse complement strand
TATCACGCAACACACTTACACAAAATAGGAGTAGTCTCTGAGAAAGAACAGTTTATTTAAAGCACTTTAATTGATTAAAGCCTACTTAAATTTTTACCTATTTATTTTTGGCTTTGAACTTAGTCGAGGAGGCAAAAATTCATATGGTTGCTTTAACTGCACCAAGCTTCAATTGCGATCGCACTCTTTCCGCAGGTTTTTCTCAGGAACCTGACTTAGCGGCGCTCACGCGGGGAGATGTTTTACTCGAAACTCGTGCCCATACTGCTTGGGGAGCAGCGGTTACGGCTCAGATGTATCTGCCTATTCCCCGTGAATCTGGTTGGCAACAACTGGTTGATTATCCACAGTGGATTCGATATTTTCCAGATATTAGTAACAGCTACCTGCTGACCGATGATTTTTCAAAATCTGCTAGCGTCGCCAAGGCAGAGTGCAAACGGCTTTATCAAACCGCTAGCAAAAGTTTTCTATTTTTATCAGCCCAAGTCGAAATCTATCTGCGAGTGGTTGAAACTTTTCAGCAGCGAATTCAATTTCAGCTTGAATCAGGCAGCTTTCATGACTTTTTAGCTGAATTAACCCTGAAGGATTTTGCTGGCGGCACCCTATTAACCTACGTTGTTCAGGCAACACCGCTGATTCCAATTCCAAGTCTGTTGCTTCAGCAGGCAATTCAGTTTGATCTGCCAACGAATATGAAAACAATGCGTCAAGCGCTTTGCCATTCTTAGCGGATGTTCTAAAAGTTTTAAGGTTGATTTCGATCTGCTTTCAAAAGAATTTGAGCAGGTTGATTTGATACTCAGCATACTTCCCCGTCGTTGTGAATTGCTCAAGGAATTGCCGTTCTTCTTTATTTGGAACACTAATGTACTTTTTGGCTATAGGTTTGACCTAGAATGCGGACTTTTCACATAGTTCTAACTCGTCAGACTTTCCCTGATAGACCACTAGCAGTCGCGTTTCTTAGCCGATTTATTTTGTTTGGGAACCTACTTCAGTAGTCTGCGTCTGCCTAGGGGAGGAGTAGCCAAATGTCGTTTTGCGTAGATCCTGATAGAGTAAATAGGAATAAATTAAAGCTTCGCAAATCACTGTTTTGATTTGGTAAGTTGAATATTAGCCGGATTAAAATAGCTAGTTGGGTTAAGGAGAGTATGTTTTTTAAATTATCGACACGACGCTTTATCGCTGGGTTTGCGATCGCGGGCTGTTTAGTTGGAGCGGTTCCCCTAATTAGCCTCGCTCAAAGCGGTTTGCCCGGACTAACCCTATTCGGGGGTGCCAAAGGCGATGACAACCTCAATTATCGTCTAGATTTTGGCGGCAGGGCTGGAGGCTGGGATCGCTACCGTCTTCGCCTTCCGGCCAAGAAGATGAAGCTAGCAGTTGCCCAGTTCGCAATTTCCTATCCTGAATACTACCAAGGTGTTTTTGACCCGAAGAGCGTTGAGCTACAAGTTCAGGGGAAATCAGTGAAGCTGAAGGAAGTGGTTTGGAATAAAGATAACAACCTAATCGAAATCTTTCCTGAAGACCCTGTACCTGCGAATACAAAAGTGGAAATCTGGTTGGAAAATGTGAAAAACCCAAGCTCAGGCGGCATGTTTTACTTTAACTGTCAAATCATGTCCCCCGGCGATTTGCCCCTGCTGCGCTATTTGGGCACTTGGGTGATTCAAATTTCTTAGGCGATCGCTAGAACTCTCCATAGATGAATTGCTCTGCCTCTTACAGCTTTGCTTAAAGGGTGGTAAACTTGTAGACTGTGAATTTTCAAACCTTGTTTGGGAAGCTTGGGGTAAGGATAAAATGACTAAACGGACATTGGGCGGCACTAGCCGCAAACGTAAAAGAACTTCTGGATTTCGCGCTCGGATGCGAACTTCCAATGGTCGGCGAGTCATTAGAGCTCGTAGGCAGAAAGGACGGGCTAAGTTGTCGGTTTCTTAAGGGATCGCGGTTAATGTGGGACTCCCCAAGCAGAATCGGCTAAGGCATCGAAAAGATTTTAGTGCGGTTTATCAGCGAGGAACTCGCCTTAAAACAAAGTACTTTTCCTTGAGGGTTTTACGTGAATCTCCGGGGAATCCTCTGAATGTGCCCTTATCAATGCCAACAGCAGTGATGCAGTCTCCTAGTGAAGATTCGCCAACCCGAATTGGCATTTCCATTAGTTTGAAAGTGGATAAGCGATCAGTTGTGCGAAATCGGATTCGTCGTCAAATTCAAGCTGCTTTTCGCTACTTGCTGCCTCTCATTGCGAAAAATCTAGATGTTTTAGTGGTGGTTCATCCTCCAGCAATTCAGTGCAGTTACTTACAATTTCTGCAAGAATTAGAACAGTTACTCGCAGACTTTGAGGTTCTAAATGGCGATTAAAGAGGATGTGTACTACGAGGGTGGTCCTCACGTTGGAGATCTAATTTTCAACATTCTGCTGGGGTTTACAGTTATTTGCATCCCTTTGTCGGTGGGCGCGATCGCCCGTGCCGTTTGGCTACGCTATCGCATTACCGATCGCCGAATTTCTGTCACAGGTGGATGGAGAGGACTTGATCGTTCAGACATTGTTTACTCCCAAATTGCTAAAGTGGTCACAGTGCCTCGTGGTTTGGGTGCTTGGGGTGATATGGTAATCACGCTGAAAGACGGGAGCCGCCTGGAACTCAGAGCAGTGCCCAAGTTCCGGGATGTTTACAACTTTATTAGCGACCAGCTTTCACCTGCTGCTAAAGCCGCAAGCGGTGGAATTGGTACTCAGCAGTAACATTTAATAGAGCATCTGAAGTACGCTTGGTGTAATAACCGCACTTGTTAAGGGGTTGCCATCAGTCGGTATGCTGGGAATAGTCAATCACTGTAGATTCAGCGAACTCATTAAAGGGTCAGGATAACGCGAATGGACTTTGGTATCGGGTTTCTTTCCAACAATGTAATGCTGCCGATCCTGGACTTTTTTTACGGGGTTGTGCCGAGCTATGGTTTGGCGATCGTCGCTCTAACATTGGTCATTCGCCTTGCGCTTTATCCGCTCAGCGCTGGCTCAATTCGCAACATGCGCCGGATGAAAGTTGTTCAACCGGTGATGCAAAAGCGCCAGCAAGCCATCAAAGAGCGCTATAAGGACGATCCTGCAAAACAGCAGGAAGAGATGGCAAAGGTGATGCAAGAGCTAGGCAATCCGCTGGCAGGCTGCCTTCCTTTAGTATTTCAAATGCCGATCCTGTTTGCCTTATTTGCCACGTTGCGGGGGTCGCCGTTTTCAGACGTTCCCTATACAATGAGCTTTCAAGTTTTGCCTCGCGATCAGATTGAGCAAGTTCAACCTCAGGCATTCTTAACTAAACCTCAAAATATTTATTTTGCAGATAGCGTTCATGCTCCCGTTATAGCGATCGCGCCTAGTGGGACTCAGCTAGCGGTTGGAGAAAAAACTAAGATCGAGTTTCAAACCGCTGAAGGCAAGCCTCTAACCGATTTGTTGGCGCAATATCCTGATAGTGATTTGACTCCACGATTTGAAATTGTTAGCGGTGCAGAACGCATCACGCTCAATCAAGACGGAGCAGTCGAAGCTCTGCAGCCCGGAGATGTGGCGCTTAAGGCGATCGTTCCAGGGCTGGCAACTAACAAGGGATTTTTGTTTATTGATAAGTTAGGTCATGTGGGTGCCATTGATCCTGATGGCAAGATTCATTGGGATGTGGTCGGCATGATTATCTTTTTCGGAGTCAGCATTTACGTCAACCAGTTGCTTTCGGGGCAAGGCTCTACCGGAAATGCAAACCAGGATACGATCAACAAAATCACCCCTGTGCTGTTTTCTGGAATGTTCTTGTTCTTCCCTTTGCCGGCTGGTGTTCTCATGTATATGGTGATCGCCAATGTCTTTCAAACCGCGCAGACTTTTATCTTGTCGCGAGAAGCGTTGCCCGAAGAAATCCAGAAAATAGTCGATGATGAAGCCAAGGCAACTGAAAAAGCGGTAAAGAAAGAGGGCAGTGACACCATTCCATTTGAACCAGGACGGACGAAAAAGAAAGCTCAGGGTTAGGTATGGAAACGAGTCGGGAACAGCGAGGTCAGCAGTGGTTGAAAGAATTGCTTCAATATGCAGCGATTCCAACTTCGGTTCGGTCGGAAAAAAGCCCAGAGTTTTGGGAAGATAGCTGCTGGCTGGTGATTGATGAAAAACCGTTAGCGCCTGAACAGATTCAGGCGATCATGGGCACTGAGGGCGATGTTCTAGACTCGATTCAATACTTAGCCAATACCATTCTGAATTTGGGTCGAGAGTATGGACAACAGGGTGCGTTTACCGTAGATTTGGCGGGTTATCGCCTACGTCGTTACGCTGAGCTACAGGCGATCGCTGATCGTGCAGCTAGTAAAGTTCGTGAAACAGGCAGCGAGGTAGAGTTGAAAGCACTTTCTGCTGCAGAACGCCGCCAAGTGCATACAATATTGAAGGAATATGCCGATTTGGAAACCCAAAGTCGAGG
>CASBQE010000436.1 GCA_949127665.1 Synechococcales cyanobacterium PMM_0083 | reverse complement strand
CAGTCTATCTCTTACGGATTTCCTTAGTCTAAAGCTTCTTTAGATAACTTTGCAAAAATACAACCTTAAATTGTGAACTTTAATTTGTGTACATAACTTGGCATATTCGTTCATGCATTTCTAAAAGATCCATTTCGCTACCTTCAATTTTTGAGGCTGAACCCGGTAACATGAGAAAGAAGCTGATTTGTTGGATTTATAAGAACTAGAGGGAGTTTTACAGTGATCGAACCAATTCTTCTGGGTATTGTGCTTGGTTTAGTTCCAATCACCTTGGCTGGCTTATTTGTTGCGGCTTACCTGCAATATCGTCGTGGCAACGAACTGGGTTTATAAATCAGGTATCTGACTTATAAAATGCCTGTAAACAGAAAGCCCAGTCATTGACTGGGCTTTCTGTTTGTAATTGTATGCGGATGGCGAGACTCGAACTCGCAAGGCAAAGCCACACGCACCTCAAGCGTGCGCGTATACCAATTCCGCCACACCCGCACAATGAACACTTAGTCTATCACGCTCTACTGCTCTTAATCACGGCGTTCAATCTAAGCTTTGCCAGCATAGCAAAAAGGTGAGATCGCAATACAACAATTCACTTTAGGCAATTAGGGACGGTAAAGCCATAGCGGTAGCCCATTGGTAGCTACCTCAAACTCTAGCCAGTTTGCCCCAGCCGCCATACCCGGTAGGTTGATGATTGAGCTAAGCTGGCTTGACTCACGCGACAGCAGCCGACTGACTAAAGGCTTGCGCTCTTCTAATGTGAAGCAGCGGGTTTTTTCAGGATCTAGACCAACCAGTTCTGCTGTCCACCGTCGAGCATCTTCTTCCGAGCCGAGCCGATCAACTACACCCAGTTCCAAAGCCTGCTGCCCACTAAATACCCGTCCATCCGCAAAGGTTTTGACGGTATCAACCGCAAGGTGGCGAGCGTCGGCAATGGTTTGAACAAACTGCTGATAAGTAACATCAATCAGTTCTTGCAAAATATGGCGCTCTGGCTCGGTCATTTCGCGATCGAATGCCAAAATGTCTTTGTAAGGACCAGACTTGATCACCTTAAAAGACACCCCGACGCGCTCTAATAAACGCTCCAGGTTATTCCCGCGCAAAATCACTCCAATGCTGCCAGTAATCGTGCCGGGGTTTGCCATGATGTGTTGGGCACCCATGCCGATGTATACACCGCCGGATGCTGAAATATTGCCAAAACTCGCGACAATTTTGATCTTTTCTTGAAGGCGCTTGAGGGCAGTATAGATTTCCTGAGAGTCGCCTACCGTGCCGCCGGGGCTATCTATCCGCAATAGCAATGCCGGAAATTTGCGCTCCTCAACCGTCTTTAATGCTTCTAAGACGTGCTTGCGAGTTGCTCCCGCGATCGCGCCATTGATTTCAATCCGAGCAATTTGTTTCTTAAATCGAGGCTTAAACGGCCAAACCATAATGCGTGTCATTCACTAAAAGGATTCAACGCTAGACGTATCGCTAAACCCGTCTAGCCCTTAACATAAGTATAGAATTAGTTACGATTGGATAGGTTGACGTTAGATTGCAAGCAGTTGATTTGCCTGAGTGCAACTGACACATCGACTTTCTCTCCTCCCATCCCAGCACCCAAAATCCTATGAATACCGAGTCCGCTAGGTCTAAACTCCCATTTTATCCATTGCTGTTGATTTCTCCTTTTTTCTTTTGGGGAACGGCGATGGTGGCGATGAAAGGAGTGATGCCCAACACGACTCCGCTATTTATGGCGGGAGTGCGACTGGTTCCGGCGGGAATGTTGGTGCTGGCAACGGCAATGATTAGCGGCAAGCCACAACCCAAAGGCTGGCAAGCTTGGCTATGGATTGTGCTGTTTGCCTTGATTGATGGCGCGATGTTTCAGGGGTTTTTGGCGGAAGGTTTAGTCAGAACGGGGGCGGGCTTAGGCTCGGTGATGATTGATTCCCAACCGTTAGCTGTAGCGCTGATGGCGTGGCTGTTGTTTGATGAAACAATTGGACTGTGGGGCTTGCTAGGCTTAGGTTTTGGCATCGTGGGGATTATGCTTTTGGGGTTGCCTGATGAGTGGATTGTGAGCTTGTTTCAGGGGCAGGTATCGTTGGGCAGCGCTCAGTTAGGCGGCGATCTAGTCAATGATTTGTTTCAGAATGGGCAGTGGTTGATGCTATTGGCATCGCTATCGATGGCGGTGGGAACGGTGCTGATGCGGTATGTGAGTCGCCATGCCGATCCGATCGCGGCAACAGGTTGGCACATGATTTTGGGTGGATTGCCGCTGTTTGCTCTCTCGGCTCGGTTTGAAACAGCGCAATTTGTTCATCTAGATGCCTCGAACTGGCTGGCAATGGGCTACTCCACTATCTTTGGCAGCGCGATCGCCTATGGCGTATTTTTCTACTTTGCCGCCAGTGGCAGCTTGACTAGCCTCAGTTCTTTGACTTTCCTAACGCCAGTGTTTGCCCTCTTCTTTGGCAACCTATTTTTGGGTGAGATGCTGAGCCAAATTCAGTGGATGGGCGTTGGGCTAACCCTCATCAGTATTTATTTGATTAACCAGCGCGATGTATTGACTGAGAAATTTCAAGCAATGCGGCAAGTTCCTGTCTCGGAAGCATTGCAATTGGATCAATCTGAAATGGCACCGATCGCAGAAGCCACTCAACTACCTGTGAAAGTTGTAGAACAAGACTAAGGGATGTGCCAAGAAGCAGAGTCCCAAATACTTTAGAGGTGCTGATCTTCTTTCACTCAATGGGTCAGATCTTGGTAGAAAAGTGAGATCACTTCAGGAAACAGCCTAAAAAGAGGGTAGATACCATAATCAAGAGGATAAAGCTTATCTTTCTGAACCCAGTGAAACTGTGATAAAGCAGAAATATCAGTCATTGGGGCACCCTTAAGGCGAGTCATTATGCTCCATCAACTCGGTGATGTTATTCGCGATCGCTACCAGATTATTCAGTTCCTGGGGATGGGCGGTATGGGCACCACCTACGCAGCGAAAGACCTCACCACAGGCACGTCAGT
>CASBQE010000435.1 GCA_949127665.1 Synechococcales cyanobacterium PMM_0083 | reverse complement strand
TAGATTGCTAAGAGTAAGGTTCAACAATAAGCGGCAGGGGAGCATTTCTGTCAAACTCTTTCCCATACACCTGACTAAGTTATATGAATCCGGGGGGAGAGGAA
This sequence comes from Synechococcales cyanobacterium PMM_0083, assembly GCA_949127665.1. Lineage (GTDB taxonomy): Bacteria > Cyanobacteriota > Cyanobacteriia > Leptolyngbyales > Leptolyngbyaceae > ULC077BIN1. The sequence goes on along the minus strand of CASBQE010000435.1, from coordinate 5,926 downwards.
CCAATGCGATCGCATCTCGACTGATAAAATCTACTTATTCATCTGGTTGAGTAGCCACAGCGCCGATACAATCCCTACAAACTGCGCCAAAATCACGTTGATACTTGCCTGGACAACGAACGTATCTGCCGGTTGAATAAAGCGCGATGGGTCAGTATTCACAAAGCCGCCAATTCCTTGACTAAGCGCCTTGCTCACGAGCAAGCCCACAATTGTTTCCGCGCCTAAAATCGCTAGCAGCATCCCCACTAAACTAATCACTAACCCAAAGCGAATCGCTTGAATCGCCTCAGTTTTTTTAGGGCGCACCGTTTTGTCGCTGCTCAACCGCCGCCCATAGGAAACATAGCGACTAAGCGCCCAAAACATATTGAAGCCTAAAAGCCCAAGCCCAATAATCGTTAAGATACCCCCAACCCCTGTGCCTGGGTTACTTGGAGAACCTGCGCTGCGACCTGCTGCCACTGCAAAAATTAACGTGATAGTAGAAACCACCGTCAACACTAGCTGCACCCAAAAGCTCACCCACCCTGTGAGCCTAAAAGCTTTAGCAATTTGCTGAATGGTGGGTGACGGACCACCAGAGAAACCTGTTTTATTCATACCCACTGTTGTAAGCGCTCCATCCAGAGCATACTAGCGAATATCGGTGATTGGATGGGTTAAACCTGCATGGCTATAGTGTCGCATGGAGATTGATCTTTATTTTGATCAAGGCACTCATTTCGGTCAATCGACTCATTCTTCAGCTTCAAAATAGCAAGCGGGTAACAGTTTGCATTAGGATGTGGGCAGTATATTTTTTTGTGAGCCGTTAATCTGCACCGCCTGATAAAAGTTTTTATCTATCGCTGGATTGAGCCGCTTCGAGTTTTCTGTTTGTGGGAATCAGATTGATTTATGGTCACTACCCGTTCTCCTAAAACCCTTGTCCCAGAGCTTCCACCATTAAAGGTGTTGATTGTGGAAGATGACCCCATGATGCAGTTGGGATTACAGCAAACTCTGGGAGACTACCCGCAGCTAACCATCGTGGGGCAAGCTGGTGATGGCTATCTGGCAGTTGAAATGGCAAAATCCCTGAAGCCAGACATCATTGTGATGGATATTGGCTTGCCTCGCCAAGATGGCATTGCTGCGACCCAACAAATTAAAGCGATCTTGCCCGAAATTCATATTGTTATCCTCACATCACACATGACCGAAATAGAGGTGATTGCTGCACTTTCTAGTGGTGCAGATGCATTTTGCATTAAAGGGACAAATGTGGATCGACTCATTGCCGCGATCGCGGCTGCCCAAGAAGGAGCCACCTATCTCGATCCACAAATTGCCCGTCGCGTCATCGAACATTTGAAGCCACCCACCTCACAGACCATTGTTGGACGACTTTCTCAGCGCGAAATGGAAGTATTGAAACTTATGGTAGATGGCTACAGTAATCCTGAAATTGCAACTGCCCTTTACCTAAGCCCCAACACCATCAAAACCCACATTCGGGGAATCATGAATAAACTTGCAGTGGATGACAGAGTGCAAGCAGCCGTCGTTGCCCTACGAGCCGGACTTGTATGATTCATCTGCACAGACAGAATTAGCCACACAGTTTATGAATTCTATAAAATCCCTTCCAAAAATTGGTGATTCCCCTAGCCCGAATAATCTCCAAAGAAGGCATAATGAAGATGATTTTTCAGCGATCGCCCGGAATAACCGTTTTCCCTCAGTAAGTAAAATTAGCCCATAGAGTGGATGCTGTTTTCCATCAGCTATTGCTAAGGTTAAGAAACAAAAAATTCACTGAATAATTTCTCACCGCCCGCTCTCAATACTCCTTGCTTATTTAGATGGTAAAAAACATGAAGTTTGAAGATATCTATCGCTTTTTTCAAGCACCGCCGCCTTTCTATCTCAATAAAGAACTTGCCGTTTGCTATGTGCTTGCAGTGCTTGTCCGTGGAGATTCTTACGGAACCGAACTGATTCAGCTTCTAGAAAATGAAAGTAACGCCTACCGTCTTTCCGATACCGTTCTTTACAGTGCTTTAAAGTTTCTTGAAGAAGAAGGAATCATTACTGGGTATTGGAAAAAAGTTGCCGGAAGAGGTCGTCCACGTCGGATGTATCAAATTCAAGAAGATGCTCAGCAACATGCTCAGGAGCTTTCGCATCTGTGGCAAGAATACATTCATCGTTCTAACGGTTCGTCTCAATCATCTGAGCTAGCTCACAGCTAGTCATTAATAGGTAGGTTTTAGTATGAGTGTCCCTGTTCAGTCATCAACGGTCTTCTTGACAGCGCTGATGTTAATTGGGCTAATGTTTTTTATTCGGGCTTCGGTCAAAGATCGAATTCAGGTGTTGTCCTTCACTTCCGAACAGACCGAACCCGCATTAGCAAATCAACTGCAACGCTATTTCACTCAACGTGCTTATCATGTGATAAACACTGGCGATGAAAAAGATCAAATTACATTTGAAGGAATTGTTCGTCCTAGCGTATTTCTAGCAGCATTTTTAGTAATGTTAGCGATAGTTGGAACACTGTGTCTATCGCTCATATTAGTGATGTCAGTTCCTAGCTTGTCTAGGATCGCTTTTCTACCAGTAATATTTTCTCCGCTTGCAGGGTTCTTTTATTGGCAAAAGGCAAAGCGTCCTGAAAAAGTTGTGCTTAAGCTTGAAGCAGCCTCAAATGCTCTACCTAATTCTCAAAGCTTGCTGACGGTGATTGCCCATCGTGATGAATTACTGGCGCTACAGCGGGCACTTCCATTGAAACCTGCTGAATAGGTTTTGGTTTTATCCTACTTAACCAGTAGTCCCGCTTAGGAATATTCCTAAGCGGGACTACTGGTTAGAGAGAAATTTCTCTGCTTTATTTAAGCTTTCCGTGTAGAAATTACCATCTCAAGCGGAACTTCATCCTCAGGTGGTCTTAAGCTGGGGAAAAGGAAATGATTCTCTTCAACGTACTGCGCTCCAAAGAGTCCTTTCTCCGCCCAGAAGTACCGATCCGTGGTATGCTCATTTCGCTTAACGAGTAATAGAGCAGGCGGAAGAATGCCTTCTGAATGAATGAATTTGCGGGCTGCCGTTACCGGCTTATCTTCCCCACATTCGATGCTGAACTGTGGTATATGTTCGAGAATTCTGCGACCTTCTTGCCGACGGCGGCTCTTGCGCTTGCGTCTCCTTGCCAATCCCGCTACCCCCTTACTAATGGCTTCAAGTGTAGTTTTAATTACAAAACCCGTCGCAAGTATATCGATTTAGCTCAAAAATTACAATTTGTTTTAACCCATTGATACAAAGACTACATCTTTCTAAAGAAGCAAGTAAAAATACTTGTATGGATGAAGCAGTTTTAGAAGTTTTTAATGTAAGCATTTTAGAAGGATAAAAAGCGGTTATCGGCATGTTGATGCCCATTAGTTCTGAGTTTGTTGCACTGTGTCGATCGCAGATTTCGCTACTAACCCAAGTGGTAGGCGCGTCGGTCAGTGTTGTTTACATCAATCAAGAGCTAGGAGAGGGAACTCCAGCCCAATTGGTGCCGATCGCCGTTTATCCTGATGGCTCTGTTGATCTACGCAAACTCAAGGTTCCATTGTTATCTGATGGCAGGTTACCTGATGGCAGTCGATCTTCAGATGCCGTTCAATTGCCGAGAGGTAAGCTGCTACCTCAATCAGGGCAAACCGGAAGCCGTGGTCTTGCGCCTGCTATACAGTCAAATCTTTTCCCTTCAGAAGAACCCCAACCATTTCAGCCGATCGCAGAAAGCTCCTCCTTGGCAAGTCAGCGCCAAATTGTGTTGCCGTTGATGCATGAAGAGATGATGTTGGGGTTGTTAGTGACTCAGCGAGATGATCGCGCTTGGACGACGTGGGAAGAAACCCAGATACAAGAAGTGGCAACGTCGATCGCGATCGCCTGTGTTTTAGATCAGCGCTATCAATGGATGGAGCGCGATCGACGGCAGGAACATGATTTGCGAATGCAGCAGCACGACATGATGGATAATTTGCTGCACCAGTTTCGCAACTCTCTCACAGCCTTACAAACGTTTGGCAAGCTGATGATCAAACGGATGCTGCCGGGGCATACTCATGACATCGCGACTAATATGGTGCGTGAAGCCACCCGCCTTAAAGAACTCTCGCAGCAGATTGAGTTGGTCACTGGCATCACCCCCCCCCGACAGTTAGCGCTTCCCCCAACTTTGGATGCGACCCCAACCATAGTTCAACCCTTAGGCGATGCTGTGATTGAAGTGCAAACGGTTCCGCTCTTATCAACGACGGGGTTCTTAGCAGGGACTTCCTTACCACTCGAACGCTGCTTAGTAGAATCTGTGATCGAGCCTTTGCTTGCCTCTATAGAAATTTTGGCAGAAGGAAAAGCTCAGACGTTACATCGGCAGATTTCAGAAGATCTGCCGCCCGTATGGGCAAATCCTCAAGCATTGCGAGAAGTGTTGCATAACTTGCTTGAAAATGCGGTGAAGTATACGCCCGATCAGGGTGATATTTTCGTGACGGCAACGGCAAATGAGCCTGAAGCCGAGACTGGCGTTGAATTTGAAAGTGACCTGTCTTGGTTAGAAATTGCGATCGCCGATACTGGATGTGGGATTCCTCAGGATGACTTGCCCCATCTGTTTGAGCGGTATTATCGCGGGGTACAGGCGGAGGGAAGCATCCCTGGAAGCGGCTTGGGATTAGCGATCGCCAAAACGCTGATCGAACAAATGCACGGCACCATTCAAGTCATTAGTCCGGCTGATTCAAACAAGATCGATGCGGCTGGAACTGCTCCACTGTTTGTGGGTAGACCCGGCACTACTTTTGTGGTGCGGCTGGCGATCGCGCTTGACGGTTCAACGGATGAGTGACAGGGATCAGGGTCAGACTTTTCTGATCATCTGAAACCCGAAACCCGAAACCTTTTTGCCATCCATCAAAAAAAGCTGGAAGCCTAACAAAATTAGACCTCCAGCTTTGAACTATAGCCTGATGCGATCGCATCAGGCACATGCTGAAACTTGGCACCCGAAACCCGGCACCCCAAACTCGGCACCTATTTCATCCCTCTAGGGAAGCAGCAAATCAGAGTTCAAGGTTAGCAACAGATCGGTATTGGGATTGATAGCAAATAAATCAACCCGATCGCGGAATAGGAAGCTTAACCCGGCACCGACAAATGCGCCAGGAAGAACTTCATAGAATTTGATGTTGCGATCGCCGGTCACTGCTGCAATTCCAGCCGCAGCACCCGCGCCCACCACTGTACCTGCCACAATTTTTCCGGTTGAAGGTGACTTGGTAATAGTTTCAGTTTTCGTAATCAGGTTAGATGCTGCGTTGATCGGTAGCCGCTTGCCATCCGGTAACACAATCTCACCCGCCGTAAACTGAGCGCCATTAGGGGTCGTGATTAGCTGACCCACCACATCGCTTCCAGCCGGAATTAGCACTTGCCCCTGGGATGTCACCACATTTTGAGCAATCTTCATTCTGAACGGAGTAGGCGGCTCATTCTTAGCCAGCAGAACCTTATCAGCCCCTTCAAATCGTACTGGAATGGCTGTGCCTGCTGGAATTTTGATTCCGGCAGAGGGAACGTCACCACCCACAATAAATGGCGATTGAATCGGAGCAACTTGCCCGGTGCTGACTAAAGCCTGAAACAAGAATGCGGCTACCTCTGCCCGTGTTGCCACCTGATTAGGTCGGAGCAGGCGAATATCGGGGAAGTTCACCACCATGCGCCGCTGAGTTGCCGCTGCAACCCCATTGCGGGCAAATTGAAGCACCGTGTTACCGTCGGCAAAAATACCAAGAGTGGTATCTACAGATCCAGTTGGAGCGTAGTTTAAGCCGCTGGTGAGCGAAACCAAGACCTGCGATCGCGGAATGTTTTC
>CASBQE010000434.1 GCA_949127665.1 Synechococcales cyanobacterium PMM_0083 | reverse complement strand
TTGGATGTAAAACACCGACTTTTGGGCACTCGGATTATTAGTGTGGGCACTGCAACCGAAACTCTGGCACATCCCCGTGAGATTTTTCGAGAAGTGCTGAAACAAGGTGCAACTCGGATTATTGTTGCCCACAACCATCCATCTGGAAATGTGGAACCAAGCCCGGAAGATCTTTCTCTGACTCGTCAATTGCTCACAGGCGCACAGTTTTTAGGCATTCCGTTGCTGGATCATTTGATTTTGGGAAACGGGGATTTTCTCAGCATGAGACAAACAACGTCCCTGTGGAATGAGCAGTTGCAGGAAGATTAAGCGGAAAAAATCACTGGATGTGCCACTAAAGTTAGCCATCCTGCGGGAAGCGAGCTACATCCCCTAGCGCTTTCTCCCAAGGCAGGAGAAGGAGAGCAAGAGTTTCTCAAAGTCCCGCTCCCGCTCTGGAAGAGAGATTTAGGGTGGGGGCAGTTTTGGCAGACATTTTAGAAAAGTCGCACATTGCCTGCACTGTAGATTGAACAGAGTAGATTGAACAGAACTTCTGACTAACTCCGATATTATCGGACTGAATTTTTCTTTGTTGGGTGAGATTCATTCATTATTTAACCAAGACTTAATCAATCCAAATCCTTTGGATCAAATGAAGCCTGATATGATTCTGCTCAATACAAGTCTCAGGTGACTGATTGATATCTCAGAAGCGATCGAGGCAGCTAATATCTCGCAAGATTGGCTATCTCAATACCGATGGTTATGAATTAGGAAGGGAAACTGTTCTTCAAAACTTGTCAGGCATCATCGTCCAAGGCGATATTTTTTTCAACTCTTACAGTTCCTTCCTGATGTAGTGATTACAGCGCACCGAAGATTCTTTAGCTGGAACGCACTGGAAAATATCGCCACTATCACCTTGACTAACATCACCGAGGTTGAGCAAGGAAAACTCTTGAAGTACGGAGTCGTCTATCAATCTCCTGCCTCTACCGAAGCCGATGTCTAACAAGCATCAATCGTCTGTCATAGCTGATGACCCATGACAGATAGCTGAATTCCTATTACCTATCCCTCACTTAAAATTAACAGGAGAAAGTTCAGGTATGGCTACCATTGTTCCCAGCAATATTCAAATTGAAGACGATCGCACTGGCATTAGTGTCGAAACAATCAAGCGAGCGTTTTTGGATAACCTGTATTACGTTCAGGCGAAGTTTCCCCAAGTTGCCACCAAAAATGATTACTATATGGCGTTGGCGTACACCGTGCGCGATCGCTTGCTGAATCGGTGGCTCAACACCAACCAAACCTATCTGGAAAAAACATCTCGGATTGTCGCTTACCTGTCTGCCGAGTTTTTGATGGGACCTCATCTGGGCAATAATCTGATCAACCTGGGGCTTTATGATGTTGTTAAGCAAGCAGTGGCAGAGTTGGGACTCAACCTGGTGGATGTGCTAGAGCAGGAAGAAGAACCAGGGCTGGGCAATGGCGGGTTAGGACGGTTAGCCGCTTGCTACCAAGAATCGACGGCAACGCTGGAAATTCCCGCGATCGGCTATGGTATCCGCTACGAATATGGCATCTTTGACCAGCGCTTCAAAGATGGCTGGCAGGTCGAAATCACAGATAAATGGCTGCGGTATGGCAACCCCTGGGAAGTGGTTCGTCCCGAAGCAGAAGTAGAGGTCAAGTTGGGCGGACATACTGAAGCGTATACCGATGAGTATGGTCACTATCGCTCTCGCTGGGTGCCTTACAAAGTGGTTAAAGGCGTTCCCTACGACACGCCGATTTTGGGATTCCAGACTAATACTACGAACACCTTGCGCCTTTGGAAAGCCGAAGCCCCCGAATCGTTTGACTTTGAGGCGTTCAACAAGGGCGATTACTTTGGAGCGGTTCAGGAAAAGAGTGAATGTGAAAATATCACGAAGGTTCTTTACCCAAATGACGAATCGGATCAGGGCAAACAACTGAGACTAGAGCAACAGTTTTTCTTTGTGTCCTGTTCGCTGCAAGACATGATTCGGATCATGCAGCTAAAAAATCTGACGCTAGAGCGCTTCCACGAACAGTTTGTGGTGCAGTTGAACGACACCCATCCGACGATCGGTGTGGCTGAACTGATGCGGCTCTTGCTAGATGAGCATGGATTTGATTGGGATAAAGCCTGGAACATTACTACCAAAACTTTCGCCTACACCAATCACACCTTGTTGCCAGAAGCATTAGAACGTTGGTCTCTGGAGATGTTTGCTAGCTTATTGCCCCGGCATCTGGAACTGATTTACGAAATCAACCGCCGCTTTATCGACGAGATTCGGCTTAAGTTTCCCGATGATGGCGATCGCATCCAACGTATGTCAATCATTGATGAAAGTGGATCGCGCTATGTGCGGATGGCAAACCTCGCCTGTGTCGGCAGTTTCGCCATTAATGGAGTTGCTGAACTGCATAGTGAATTGCTGAAGAAGACCGTCCTGCACGACTTCTATGAGATGTATCCAGAGAAGCTGACCAATGTAACCAACGGGGTGACTCCTCGGCGGTTCATGGTCTTAAGCAATCCGCGATTGGCAACCTTGATTACCAGCAAAATCGGGGATGGCTGGATGAAACATCTCGATCAACTGCGGCAACTAGAGAACTTTGCCCATGATGGAAATTTCCGGCATGAGTTTCGCCAGGTGAAACAAGCGGTCAAACAAGATTTGGTCAACTACATCCGCGTCAAATATAACTTTGAACTTGACCCTAACTCGCTGTTTGACATTCTCGTGAAGCGAATTCACGAATACAAACGGCAACATCTACTAGCCCTTTACATCGTCACTCTCTACAACCGATTGAAGGCAAATCCTGATCTCGATATCACGCCCCGCACCTTTATCGTGGGTGGCAAGGCAGCTCCGGGTTACTATATGGCGAAGTTGATCATCAAGTTGATTAACTCGATCGGTGATGTGGTCAACACCGATCCAGATGTGCGGGGTCGGCTGAAAGTCTTCTTCTTAGAAGATTACAACGTCAAGTATGCCCAGCGCGTTTTCCCGGCGGCTGATTTGTCCGAGCAAATTTCCACTGCGGGTAAAGAAGCCTCTGGCACGGGCAACATGAAGTTTTCTATGAACGGGGCACTGACGATCGGCACCCTCGATGGAGCCAACGTCGAGATTCGCGAGGAAGTCGGAGCCGAGAACTTCTTCCTGTTTGGGCTACCCGTCGAAGAAGTGCAGGCGAAGAAAGCTAGTGGATATAACCCCTGGGATTATTACAACAGCAATGACGAACTGAAGTTGGTCATCGATCGCATTTCCTCTGGCTTCTTCTCTCACGGCGACACTAATCTGTTCAAACCCTTAGTAGATTCTCTGCTCCACCAGGATCAATATCTATTGTTTGCCGATTATCAATCCTACGTGGAGTGTCAGGACGGGGTGAGCCGAGCCTACCGCGATCAGGATCATTGGACGCGGATGTGCATCTTGAACGTGGCGCGCATTGGCAAATTCTCTAGCGATCGCTCCATTAGCGACTATCGCGAGAATATCTGGAAAGCGCCCTCTGTTCAGGTGGAAGTGCCAGACTACAGCCAAACCAATGGTGATGTGAAGCTCACTTGGTAAATTAGACCGTTTGATTTCCCCTCAAGGACATTCTGGATTATGCGGATGAAGCAATGGTTTCCACAGACTTCTTGACCGATTCCGCATTCTAGTATTTTCGATGCCCTAGCTGGCATGGGCTTGAATTCCAATTTCTTCAAAGTGCTGGCGTGGTATGACAACGAGTGGGGCTACTCGGCTCGCATTATCGACCTGATGTTGTATATGGCGAAAAAGGAAGGATTAGTATGAAACCCTTACTCCACTGCACGAAAATTGTGGCAACGATCGGACCTGCAAGCGATTCGCCTGAGATGATGCGAAAACTGCTGCTGGCGGGAATGAACGTGGCACGGCTCAATTTTTCTCATGGCAACTACGAGGATCACACTGAACGGATCAAGCGGTTACGGGCTGCCGCCGAGGAATTGGACTTACCTCTGATGCTGTTACAAGACTTGCAGGGACCCAAAATCCGAGTGGGTGAGATGCCTGCTGAAGGCACAATGCTCAAGGTCGGAGACGCTCTGACGCTGGTGCCGATCGCCGACTACACCGGACAGCCCAACACCGTTAGCCTCGACTATCCCTACGTGGCAGAAGAAGCCGAACCCGGCACTCAAGTTCTGCTGGATGATGGCTTATTGGAACTACGAGTTGAGAAAGTGGATGGCACCGCAGTTCACTGCAAGGTAGTGGAAGGGGGCTTACTCAAAAGTCACAAAGGCGTGAACTTTCCCACCCTGAACCTGCGGCTGCCTTCAATGACCGAGAAAGACAAGCGCGACTTGGACTTTGGCGTTGAGCAAGAGGTTGATCTTATTTCCCTCAGCTTTGTCCGCAAACCGGAAGACATCCAAATTTTGAAGGCACTGCTGAAGGAGAAAGGCGCGAACATTCCCGTGCTGGCAAAGCTGGAGAAGCCGCAAGCGATCGCCAACCTAGAAGCGATCGTCGATGAGTGCGATGCCATCATGGTGGCGCGGGGCGATTTGGGCGTGGAGATGAGACCAGAAAAAGTGCCGCTGATTCAAAAGCAGATTATTCAAGTGTGTAATCAAAAGGGCATTCCGGTGATTACGGCGACACAGATGCTCGATAGCATGATCCACAATGCTCGCCCGACCCGTGCCGAAGCCAGTGACGTTGCCAATGCGATTATAGATGGCACCGATGCGGTGATGCTGTCGGGCGAATCTGCGGTGGGCGATTACCCGGTAGAAGCAGTCGAAATGCTGGCACGGATTGCCACGGAAGTCGAGCCAACAATCCAATTTTTCAACTATCCGCCCAGACGTTCCGACGACGGTGAAGCGATCAGCGAAGCCCTGCACGCGATCGAAGATGTGATCAAGCTTCAGTGCATTGTCACCTTCACTGAAACTGGCTATGCGGCAGAACTTGTCTCAGAAGAGCGCCCCAAAGTCCCGATCGTCGCCTACACGACTGATCCCAAAGTATATCGCCGACTCAGCCTGAATTGGGGTGTCAGACCCATTCTCATGCACCAGGCTCATCATGACCTGACTGATCTGCTGCATTGGATGGAGGCGGATTTAATTCACCGTAACTTTGCAGTTCCTGGGGACAAAGTGTTGGTGATGGGTGGCATCCCAATTAGCGAGACCGACAGTCCGAACTTTCTCAAAATTCACGCGATCGCCGCCAAGGAGTAAGTAACAATGGCTAAGTTAATTTTGACCCGCCACGGACAAAGCCTCTGGAACGCGGAGAATCGGTTTACCGGATGGGCTGATATTCCCTTAAGCGAACGTGGACGAGCAGAAGCGACGATCGCTTCCTGCAAGCTCCAGGATTACCGAATCCGAGTGTGTTTCACCAGTATGTTGTTTCGGGCAATGGAAACCGCAGTCATCATCTTGACCGAAGTCGATGACATCTGTGACGGCAGAGTTCCCATCATCAAGTATGACGTTGAGGCTGAAGATTGGCAGGGTTGGGATAAATACGACGGCGATGCCGAACAAGAGCTTCCCGTTTATCCCACAGCGACTTTAGACGAACGTTTCTATGGTGACTTGCAGGGGCTAAACAAAGCGGAAACAGCAGCGGAGTTTGGCAAGGAACAGGTACAACTGTGGCGGCGTTCATATCGCGTTCGCCCACCCGGCGGGGAAAGCCTGGAAGACACGGTTAATCGCACGGTGCCATTCTTTCGCGATCGCATTTTGAAGCAGCATGTGATGGCAGGGGATAATGTGCTAATCGCCGCCCATGGCAACTCACTGCGATCGATTGTCAAACAATTAGAAAATCTATCCGAAGAGGAGATTGTCAAAGTTGAGTTGGGCACCGGAATTCCCATCGTGTATGACATCGACTTGAATGGTCAGGTGACTGATAAAATCATCTTGAATTAAACCAATCAACGGGCAAAAAAGAACTCTTCAGGCAGGTCTTGTAATCTATGGCAACAATCATTGAAGAATTTTCCGCCAGATCCTTAGCTGAAGCGGATCTGCTGCCCAGAGGGCGAGTATTTTCCAGTCCAACTAACTGGCGTGATCAGATTTTATATCAACTACTGCCCGATCGCTTTAGTGATGGTCAGGAAACGCAGCACCCGATGTTCGATCGCACCCAGCCAGAGCAACATCAAGCCAGTAGTAAAGCCGCTTGGATGACCGCCGGAAACAAGTTTAATGGTGGAACGCTCAAAGGCATTGCCAGCAAACTCGACTATTTGCAAAATCTAGGTGTGACCACTGTTTGGGTCAATCCACCTTGGAAGCAGCGGATTGATCTCCAGACCTACCACGGCTACGGCATTCAGGATTTTCTCGACATCGACCCCCGCTTTGGCACTCGACAAGATTTGCGAGATCTAGTAGATGCCGCCCACGATCGCGGCATGTATGTGATTCTAGATGTGATTTACAACCACAGCGGCAGCAATTGGTTTTATCGAGATGACGATGGCAACCCGAAAGAAACCATGCCCTACCGCTTCTCACCGCCCTACCCGATTCATGGCTGGCGATCGGCTCAAGGAGAAAGCATTCCAGAACCCGTATCGATCGATGATGGCGTGTTTCCTAAAGAATTTCAGAATCCAGAGTGGTATAACCGGGCTGGGATGATTCTCGATTGGGAAGCAAAAGGATGGGAAGACCCGATGAACCCGAATGTAGAGTTTCGGCGGGGCGATTTTTTTGAACTGCGAGACTTTGACCTAGAGCAGGAAGAAGTGATTTCCGCTTTGGCACAGGTCTTCGAGTATTGGATTGCCTTGAGCGATTGTGATGGGTTCCGAGTTGATGCAGTCAAACATGTCTCTCCCGTTGCTTCGCGGCGTTTCTGTGATGCCATTCATGGCTATGCCCAATCGATTGGAAAGGACAACTTTCTGCTCGTTGGCGAACTCACTGACGACAGCATGGTACGCAGCTATCTCGATATCTTTGGACGCAAACTTGATGCAGTCCTGGATATTGTAGTTGCACCCAATCGGCTGTCTTCAGTGGTCAAAGGGTTGGCGCATCCCGGTGAGTTTTTCGGTCTATATGACGATAAAACCTTAGCCGGAAGCCAGCGACAGTTAGGGACTTATCATGTGACGGTGATCGATGATCACGATATGTCATCCCGTCCTCGGAAAGAGCGATTTGCCGCTCATAGCGAGACGTTGCCCCATCGGTATGAACAAGCGGCTCATGCGGTGGGTGTGGCGCTGACTATGCCAGGAATTCCGTCGATCTATTACGGCATGGAGCAGGCGTTTGATGGCACTCAGAATTCCCATGACTACGGGGTTGAGCCACGGCATGAGTTTATTGATCGCTACATTCGAGAATGTATGTTTGGGGGCAAATTTGGAGCCTTTGAAACAGAAGGCTGCCATTTTTTTAATCCCGATCATCCCACTTATCTTCGGATCGCGGCGATCGCCCACCTTCGCAATCGCCAGGACTGTATCGGCAAAACTCTGCGACGCGGACATCACTACCTGCGAGAAACTTCACTGCTTGATCGTCCTTTCGCCATTCCTCCGGCGGGTGAAGTGATTGCCTGGTCACAGGTTCTCTACATCAATGAAGTGTTGATGGCATTGAACACCCACGGTCTGGAAAACCGAGGTGCATTTGTCACCGTAGATCGTTCCCTGCATCCCCTTGGTTCCACCATGACGATCTTGTACAGAAGTAATTGGAGTGATGATAAACTGCGTCATCCACCCCAAACTGAAACCCTTCCGGTGCAAGAGTATCAGGGGCGATCGGCGGTGCAGGTTGACCTCCCTCCGTCGGGAATGGTGATCCTGTCTTAGCTGTAACAATGGTTCGGACAATTTTTGACAAAAAAGCTATCCATCGGATAGGGTGCGGTTGCAAACAAAAAGCACCGGATAGATAGCTATGGAAGCCACCGTACAGAGCCTACTGGTCAAATGGGCATTTTCGCAAACCGCAAGTGATACTAATTTAACTTATCACTCCCTTTCATGTTTTTACTGCTTCTTCTATGCCCAGACTTGACTCCAACTCGGATTCATAGGCTCGGTCATGGATCTCACTGTAGCGATACAATTTTGGTCAAGGTTGCCACCGCCAAAAAGCAACCTTCTACTTACCATCCGTCGTCCGGCTAGGCGATTGTCTACAAAGATTGCATTAGGGAATTGGAAGAAGCGCCAGTTCCGAAGCAATCTTCTTAAAAGTTAGATGAACTCAATTTGGCGAGTTGTTGAGATTGTTAAAATCCTGTATGAGGGGAAATTAGGAGAAATATCTTGAACTCAGAGCCAACCCGAATTTTATTGGTCGAAGATGATCCGAACGACGTGGAACTGATTCAGCTAGCCCTGGAGAGTTACAACTTTGTCAATCAGATTGATGTGGCGATGGATGGGGAAGAGGCTTTGACCTACTTACAGGGGCGAGCCGATGAATCGTTTGCCGTCCCTTTGCCCCGCTTGGTTTTACTAGACCTCAAACTTCCTAAGGTCGATGGCATTAACGTTTTACGAGCCATCCGCAACCATCCACGCACGCGAGAGTTGGTCGTCGTCGTCATGACCTCTTCTGCCGAAAACCAGGACCTCAACGCCTGCTATGATTTGGGTATAAATAGCTACATTGTGAAGCCGCTTGACTTTCAGCAATTCATCGAAGTGACCCGTCAAGTTGGCTTCTATTGGATGATGCTCAATCAACTCCCCATTCCGGACTAAGGATCATCAAGGAATGAAAGTGGGATGAACATATCGACGTTGCACAATTGACGAAATTACTTTCCTGTAGGAACTATAGGGATTTAATTCACGCTCTCCAAGCCTTGTTTATGCCGACACTTTAATCCTCTGGTTAATTCTATTAACGTTGCTTTCAGCCGTTTTTGCAAATTTTTGGCATCCCCGTACGCGTAAACTGGTGGTTGTGGTGATGACCTCCTCCGTCGAAGAGCAAGATATTGAAGCCTGCTATCAGTTAAGGGGGCACTAAGTAGGCGGCTGCAATTAAAACTAAGATAGAAAGGCTGGTATAAAGTTCCTCCCCAACCGTCCTGATGCCTGCTCCTATTCACCTGGTTTTGAACACTGAAGAAGACCGTACATTAACAGAACTACGGCTTGCTACAAGCGTGCCGCAACGAACCCGCGATCGTGCTCACATGATTCGACTCAACGCTCAAGGGTGGAGAGTCCCCGCGATTGCCGAGATCTTTGAGTGTAACGAACAGACCGTTCGAGTCACTCTTCGACGCTGGCAAGAGGATGGGTTAGGCGGGTTATGGGAATCACCTGGACGCGGAGCTAAACGGCAGTGGCAGGAAGCCGATATGCGCTTAGTCGAGCAGTGGGTTGAGCAAGACCCTCGCACCTACAACAGTTATCAGTTAGCCGAGAAGTTGGCTACAGAGTGTCAGGTGAAGTTGAGTGCGCGGCGGATTCGCCATTTGCTGCAAAAAAGGGGTTTCGTTGGAAACGCACTCGCCACTCTCACCGAGGCAAGCAAGACCCCGATCAAAAACGGCTCAAACAGGCTGACCTTGATACATTGAAGCTCGCAGCCGAGGAAGGCTACATTGACTTGAAATACCTCGATGAATCTGGCTGTTGTTTGTGGAGTCCAGTCAGCTACAGTTATAGCCGCATCGGGGAGCAAAAACGATTAGAGCAAACCGAGCGCCGGGGGAGACGCATCAGTATTTTAGGGCTATGGCAACCAGACCAGAGCTTTGAGTATGCCCTTGCCTGTGGTGGGTTCAAAAGTCCAAGTTACATCACAGTCATGGACTCGGTTGCAGGTAAAGCATTGGAAACTCTGACTCAAACTGGGCGGATCACAGTG